>ONVB01000009.1 GCA_900321145.1 uncultured Eubacteriales bacterium
CCTCTGATAATAATGCCAGTACTTTCTCTTCCATTTTGTTTCTCCTTTCGTTTTTGCAGATGCCAGAGTAATAAGATTCCTCGCGTCATTCTGAGGGCGTATGCCCGAAGAATCTTTTTTAGTAATTCATATATACAAACCCGGCCGCATCATATCCGCCGCCGTACATACCGAATATCAGTACAAAGAATATGGCAAAGAGGTAGAACGCCCACCTTACCACTATATTCTTCTTGTCTATCTCCTCGCGGAAGTTCACTCCCTTGTTCTGCTTTGACTCGATGAACACAAGGAAGACTATCAGCAGCACGCCGAGCCAGAAGTTCGGTCTGTCCAGGCCGTACTTATATACCGATTTATCCACGAGCTTCCATGGACCGAAGGCAACAAACTGCCTCTTGATCACAACTCCTAAAGCCATAATGCTTCCCGAGAGCACTATCATACGGCTTATCAGGTAGAGTACGAAGGTTCTTAAGCGCTTGAAGGCCGTATAGCCCTTGCCCGCGGGATCTATCTTGAGCAGTCCCGTGACCTTGAGCATAAGCTTCTTTAACTCGGGCGCCCAGACTGTCGAGATGATTATCAGCACGCCCCAGTACAGCCCCCAGATTATATAATTGATTCCGGTCCCGTGCCAGATTCCCGTAAGAAGCCATACTATAAGGAGCGGGATAACAGCCATAAATGCCTTGCCGGCCCTCTTATTCTTCTTTCCTATGCTGCCGGATATCTTCAGCATGCGCGGATTTATGACTATGGGCATGTAGATATAGTCCTTGAACCACGTACCGAGTGTGATGTGCCATCTGCGCCAGAACTCGGCCGCGCTCTCCGAGAAGAACGGCTGCTTGAAGTTCTCCTCAAGCTTTATGCCAAGTGACTCCGAAGCGCCGAGCGCTATATCTATGCAACCCGAGAAATCGCAATAGAGTGAAAATGCCGCGAACACGGTCGCCAAAAGCAGCATGGAACCGTACTCCGTCTTGTAACCGTCGTACACCGTATTCACAAATACCGAAAGCCTGTCCGCTATACAGAGCTTCTTGAAATAACCCCAGAGCATCCTCTGAAGTCCGTGGCAGAAAGCTGTATAATCAAATCCTTTAGGATCCGACAGCTGCTTCTCGAAAGCCTGATACCTTGCTATAGGTCCCTCTAAGAGCTTCGGGAAAAACATGGTAAATGTAAGAAGCTTGAAGACATTCTTCTCGGCCCTGGTCTTTCTCCAATAAGTATCCGCAAGGTAAGCGACCAAAGACATGGTATAGTATGATATACCGAGCGGCACCAAAACCGGGATAACTCCCTCACCGAACAGCTTCGGCATGAGCCAGCTCTGGGTCTTGACGAAGACCAGCGCAAGCAGCATCAGGGCCACCGTAAGCCAGAGTATGTACTTCGCACCCTTCTTGGCCTTGGCGTTATGCTTAGCCTTCTCCTCCTTTGTCGCTTCAGGGGAGAGAGCCGCGTCAAACTTCTCATATCTTTTGCCTATCGCTATACCGCCGACCCATGCAACAAGGCAGGCTCCTATCGCAAAGGGCAGAAGCTCCGGCCCGTAGGTACAGTAAAACCCTATACCGCCGGCGAGCAGTATAAACCACTTCGCCTTCTTCGGCGTGACAAAGTATATTGCCGCATATATTAAAAATAACGGGAAAAATATATATTCCGTAAAACTCATCTATACTAATCCTCTTTTGAATCAATCCTCTTTCAAGGGGGTTTTCTTCGGGTCGAACTTCATGATATCGACCTTCATGTTCGTAACGGTATCCCAAACAAGTATATATAATCCGCGCGTAGCGCCCGCGTACTCGACACCGTCCACGATGATAGAGCCCGCAGCTGTATTGTCGGCTCTTCCGCTGCTCATGTCATACATTATATGTTCAGTCACACCCTCATCGGGATTTATCATTCCGGCAGCCGCGATAAGCCCGAATTTCTCGGCCTTATGCTCTCCTATCAGCTTTCCGTTTTCAAAGAGGCCTATGTATGAATCTCCCTCGGCGATCTGTGAGAGTTTGCTGAGTCCGAGTTCTTCAAGCCCGGCTCTCGTCTTCTCTCCGATCCCTTCACCGACCTTGCCCTTGGCCATGATAAATACTTCATATCCGTCCTTTTTAAGCACCTCGGTCAGGTAAGTGATCAGATCCGTATTTCCGACCTCTTTCCTGAGCTGTCTTATAAAGCGCTTTGCATCCGATCTTCTGTTATAGAGATAAAGCTTTTGAAGCTGCTCCGGAAGCTCGCTGAAGCTCTTTCCCGCCTCAAGCGCCTCTTTTAAATTATTCTCATAATCATATCCGGTTCGATAAGAAGTCTCTCCGGTATCAAATACGGCCCTGTCAACTGTTCCGCCGATCATCCTGTCGAAAACGACTATATTCAACCCCTGATCGTTGATACATTTCTGTTCCCCCTCAAGATGTACAGATGCCCTGTCAGTCTCGTTGGATACACCGCTTACAACCTTAAATACGGTTCCGTCGCAGAGCTTTCCCTCAAGCTTGATATAATCCTCGGGAGCCGCAAACCTTATTTCACGCGCTTTTCTTACATCGTCAAAGGTAAGCTGCTCTGCCTGTTCTATAGGGGATACGTCCGGGTCGTCGGCCCATTTGGCGATCATGTTGTAATCAGTCTCGTCCTCAAGCTCTAAGTCCTCTTCCACCATCTGTTCCTTCTTCGTAGGATTCTCGATTATCTCCTCGTACATCACATGCCCGTTGTCGATGACCGCCGCATACGAATCGTAGGCCTTAAGCTCGGACAGCTTGACAAGGCCGAGCTCCTTAAGCTGCGCTCTCTGCTCCTTGTTGAGCTTTGATGCCGCGTCTCCCTTGACAGCGATAAATGATGAAAAGCCCGTGTTTGTGATGGTCTTCCTTATGTAATCAACCGGATCCTCGGCATCCCTCAAATACATAACATCTATAGATCTGGCATGATAATCGGCAAGCTGCTTTTCGAGGTGCTCGTAACCCTCTTTGCCCCTCACGTCCGTAGCGCCGCACTCCTCGGAAAGGTACTTACCGAGCCAGGCGGTAAACTTTGATGCCCCGTAGAAATTCAAGTGTCCGTTGTCCACATTATCCGTGGCACGCACATACCCAACCTCACTTAAGTAAGGCTCGAAGTTGAAATCAAAGAACGGGATACCGTTTTTGTCCGCAAGCTGCTGGATGGTATTGTGCGCAGGTATTCCAACTCCCTGTCCCGGAGTCTTGTATATGATCAGATTCAAGTTCTTTTCCTTGCAGAAATCTATGATCTTCTGCATATAGTACAGCGACTCTGTCTTGAAGGGAACCGTCTCGTCGCCGTATTCCGGGTTGAAGTTCGGTATCTCCATATCATCATATTCATGATTCTCATAGTACGCTGTTGAGGTATTAAAGAAATAACCCCTCAGGTAATCCTCGGCCGCATACCCGCTCCTGTCAAAATCAATAGCCGCAAGACTGTTCCACCTGCTGTGATATGCAAAAAGCGGGAAAAGATGTGTTATGGTCTCGTTGATATCATCGTTATACTCATAAACCGCCTGCACCTTCAATGGCGAGAGCTTCATCGGATCGATGGCTGCCTCGTACCACTCGATCTTTTCATTCTTCCTCAAAATGGACACGTCCATGCACACATTCTTCAGTGTCTCACCGTGAAGCCTGTACGCTTCACGCAGCCAGAAGTAAGAAGCAAGAACCGGCTGTCCCGAAGAACCGAAGTCATATGCGCTGATCCCGTAATCCTCATACATCTGCATAGGGATGGCCGAGTGGAACGCTATGCTGGCCCCGAGGACCGCAGTCTCTATGGTATTCTTTGGTTCATCGTAGAAGTTTCTTCTTTTCACATAGCTGTTCTGCCTTGAAATCTCAGGCATAAAGAACTTATTTGCAAAGAAAAAGAGTACAAGAAATAAACCCGTAAATAAAACTATCCGTAAAAAAGCGCCGCCTGCGGAGACCTTTGTCTCCGCAGCCACGCTTTCATCCGCAACCTTTGCTGATTTTATTTTTTCTTTTGCTTTCGTCATGGTACCGGCAGAAGCCTCGCTGCCTGCCTTGATATCCCTGACTTCGTTTTGTTCCTTTGATCCTGTCTTCATCTATTACACTGCTCTACTTATACAGACTCTGCGCCATGTCTGCGATCTCATCGGCCGACTGGTGCAGCGACTCTATCGTAGAATCTATTTCCTCCATCTCTGCGCTTTCATCCGTAACATTTTCACTTATCTGATTCATCTTTGTCATCATATCCTTAACGGAGTCTCTCATCTCGTTAAGGATCCTTGCGATGTCGTTCGTAGTCTCCTTGGTCGATGTCGAAAGCTTCTGAACCTCGGTCGCAACAACCGCAAAGCCCTTGCCCGCCTCGCCTGCGCGCGCAGCCTCGATGCTCGCGTTCAGCGAAAGAAGATTGGTCTGGTTCGCTATGCTTTGGATGCTCGTGATGATGTTCATGGACTCATCCACGGATTCCTCGATCCTTCTTGCGGACTCGGAAACGTCTGCCTGACTCTCCGCCATCTCCTGCATCTGCCTCGTGGCAAGATCGACCGTCTTGGCTATCTCCGATATGCCCGAAGTAAGTGACTCTATGTTCGGCGCCATCTCCTGCCTGAAGCGGATCGCATTTCTCTTCTGCTCGGTTATATCAAGTATGGTTCCTGCAGCCATAAGGGGAGTTGTCTTGTCCGATGACCACACAACCATGCTCGATGCACGTACCCAGATATACTCTCCGCTCTTGTGGAGCATCCTGTACTCCATATCAAACACGGTCTTTCCCGTGGGATCCGTAAGCTGTCTGCCTATATTATCAGATGCCATCTGCACATCATCCGGATGCATCTTGGTTATCCACGAGGACATAACATCCGGGAAGTCCGGTCCCGAGTAACCTAAAATCTTCTTGAACTGCTGCGAAAATACCATCGGGGATTCTGGATCGTCTATGGCATACTTCGTCAGATCCATACTCCAGCTTCCCTCGAGCATCATAGTCTCAACTGCGTTCGAACGCCTCTGGCTTACCTCGAGTATCTCCGCATTTTTTCTCTGTTCATCAACATCCGTAAATGTACCGATGAACACGATCGGTGTTCCGTCCTTCTTTCTGATGCAGGAGCCTGCCGCATGGAACCAGCGGTACTCTCCGTTCTTCATAAGAAGTCTGTAATCTATATCATACTTAGTGCGATTTGTCCTGTCCGAAGCGGCCGCACCGAACGCTCCGTATGCTGCCTCCACATCATCGGGATGAATAAGCTTTCCCAACGAATCCAGGGTATCCGGGAGTTCCACCTTGCTATAGCCGAGCATACGTCTGAACTCATCACTGTATATCGCAGTCTGCTGATTGCCCTTTTCGTCATATACCGCCTTCCAAAGCCCGAGATGGGTATCGTTATTTATAGCTTCAAGCTCCCTCTCCAATACCTCGTTTTGTTCCTTTACTTCCTCAAGCTCCGCCTGCAGTGCGTATATCTGCTGCTGAAGCTCGCCGTCCGCTCCCGCGTTTCTTTTCCCAAACATAAAATACCCCCTCGTTAGTAATATCATACAGTAAAAATCAAGTCCGATATAAACAAAATATGTTTGAATTATACTATACTTTATAGGGTTTTGCAAGGTAAAACGGACAGCCGCCTGCGGTCAATAAAAAACCATACAAATATCCGGATACTTTTTTCTTGACATGCGGGCAAGAATTTGGTATTATAGTCGAGCGTGCGACGCACGCTGTTGGTATAAGGTTGTCTTATCCGGCACTGGAGATGTACTCAAGTGGCTGAAGAGGCGCCCCTGCTAAGGGTGTAGGTCGTTCACGCGGCGCGAGGGTTCAAATCCCTCCATCTCCGTCAATCCTCGATAGCTCAATGGTAGAGCACTCGGCGAGTTCCGAGGGCCGCTGTTGGCTCGACGGATGAACAATAATCCTCGATAGCTCAATGGTAGAGCACTCGGCTGTTAACCGAGGGGTTGTTGGTTCGAGCCCAACTCGGGGAGTTTTGAGCACGTTGGTTCGCCCGACGTGCTCATACTAATGTGCTCATAGCAGTACAAGTCTACTAAACTCGAGCTTCGCACAGCTTGCTCTCGTTAAGGGACTTGCATGCATCGCACGTAAGACGCTGACTTCGGCCTTCGGCTCGTCACCGCCTAAGTGCTCATAGCAAGGTGCCATAGCCAAGTGGTAAGGCGTGGGTCTGCAACACCCTGATCGTCGGTTCAAATCCGTCTGGCACCTCTAAAAAAGAGACGCAAGCTCGCGTCTCTTTTTTTGCTGTTTCGTCGGGTCCCGGCCATCACCGATGACCGGAGCTCCTACGATACTATATTGTTCATCCACACATTTTTCTTCAAAAGCACATATCCCACTATACATTTGATCCAGTCGAGCATATTCACTATGGCGAAGATCCATATGACATACAGGTCCGTGTACCTTGTCAGGAAGTAGGCTGCCGGTACGGATACCACCCACATGAACACGCTGTCGAAGAGAAAGGTGATTATCGTGCGCCCGCCCGATCTGAGCGTAAAGTAGGCCGTGTGCAGGAAACCGTTCTGCGGCATGGCCAAGGCCTGCACCATGATAAAATGCGTTGCGATAAGCTTTGCTTCATCCGAGGTGTTATATATCTGCGGGAAGAGCCCCGAGGTCAGGAACATCACCGAAGCAACGATCACCGAAGCAAAAACGGAGAATGCTATGATCTTGTTGTCCTCATCCTTTGCCTTCTTCATATCTCCCGCCCCGAGAAGCTGGCCGACTATTATCGCGACCGCATCTCCCATGGCGATAAAGACTATGTTGAATATATTATTTATGGTGTTCGCTATATTCTGCCCGGCTACCACACTTAAGCCGCGTGTCGAGTAGCTCTGCGTGAGCGATGCTATACCGAGCGACCAAAGCGTTTCATTTACCAGAAGCGGCGCGCCCGTCAGGAAGAACTTGACTGCCAGCTTAAGCGGGAGCTTTACCGAGCTCCAAAGCCCCTTTACAAAGGTGTGCACGGATGCATGAAGATGCGTCCATATCACAACGATGAGAACCTCCACATAACGCGATACAAGAGTGGCGATGGCGGCACCCCTTACACCGAGCTCGGGGAAACCGAGGTTTCCGTATATAAGAAGCCAGTTAAGCACAAGGTTTACAATCACCGCAACAACACCCGCCTTCATCGGAAGCATAGTCTCGCCGCATTCCCTCAGAGTGCTGCTGTACACCATCCCGACCATGATGGCAGGTATCGAAAAGAGTGTGATGCTCATATAATCAAGGCCATATTTAAGCGTTAGCGCCAGGTCTCCGCCCTCGTTTTCTCCGTTCAGGTACATACCTATCAGATCACTTCCGAAGATAACCGCGATCACGATCACCGCTACCGAAAGCACGGACATAAGCCAGAACTTATACCTCACCGTATATCTTATGCCCTCGTCATCCCTGATGCCGAAGTACTGAGCGGTAAATATACCGCCGCCGGCCGAGCTTCCGAACATACACAGAAAGTACACGAACATAAGCTGGTTCACTATAGCAACTCCGCTCATCGCCTCGGTACCGCACTGTCCCACCATTATATTGTCGAGAAGGCTCACGAAATTAGTGATGCCGTTTTGTACCATGATCGGCACCGCAACCTTCATAACCTTACCGTAAAAGGCCCTGTCCCCTATGAACTTTTCCTTGAAAGATTTTTTTGTTTTTTCCATAATGCGGAGTATTATACTATCTATATATTCTTTGTCAAGATGTAAAAAGGACGACCGTACCTACAGCCGTCCTTTAAGATTCTTATTCTATTGCTTGTCCTTCATCCTGTCGAGCACCATGCTGTAGCTGTCGTTGCCATAGTTTAACGAGCGGTTCACGCGGCTTATGGTCGCGGTCGACGCCCCCGTCTTATCCGCCACCTCCAGGTAAGTATGATTTTCTTTAAGCATCCTCGCTACCTGAAAGCGCTGGGCTATAGACAAGACCTCGTTCACAGTGCATATATCCTCGAAGAAGTTCATGCACTCTTCTACATTTTCAAGAGTCAGGATGGCGTTAAAAAGCTCCTCCACCGACTCGGTGTGAATTGACTTTCCCATTACTGTCCCCAATCTTTGATAGTACGAAGTAGGTATCACAAGCTCCCTACTTTCCGTTCTCCTTGTGTACCCATACGGCAACAGCGCCTCTGTTTACATAGAAGTCACCGTAGCCCCACTCGTCTATCTTGATATTGTACTTGGCGTTGCCCATGGCGTCCGCAAAATGACAGCCCGCAAACTTCTTGCCTATGTACATACGCTTGGTTCCGCCTGTTCCGTCGGAGATGACAACCGCAAGTCCCGAATCGGGGTGCTCCTCGTCGCCTTCACGGGTCCATCCTATGCAGTTCGGATCGTCAATGTAGTCATGCTGTAAGCCGTAAGCATTCTCACGCCTTAACTTCATGAGCTTGTCAAGCTCCTTCTTCTTGGACTTGATCTTGGAAGAAGGTATGCCCTTATAATCACCGTAGAATATGCACGGATAACCGTCTCTTCTGAGAAGGACGAGCGCATAAGCCATAGGCTTGAACCAGTCGTCAACCCATGAGTCATACAGCTGTCCCGGCTGGCTCTCATGATTATCAACAAATGTAACGGCCTTCAGCGGATTTGCCGCAACCAAGGTTCCGTCAAATATCTTGCTTAAGTCATAGGCACCGTTTGCCTTGGAGCAGTTGTGAAGATTGAAATGAAGCGGCACGTCAAAGAGGCTTATCTCTCCGTCGCACGCCCTTATATAATCCTGAAGCTGGTTCACATCCCAGTGCCAGTAGTCGCCCACTGCAAAGAGCTCCTTGCCGGACTCTGCCTTCATAGCCTTCATCCAGTCACGGAAGAAATACTTGTTAGCATGAAGCAGATCGTCTAAGCGGTAACCGTCCAAGTCACACTCTTTCGTGTACCATTTGGACCAGTTAGTGAACTCCTCCCTGACCTCGATATTGTCAAAATCAAGTCCTGCGGTCATCAGATAATCAAACTTATCCGCATCCTTATCGCTTGCTCCGCCCGACTGCTCCGACAACGCCTGCTTTGCCCTGTCCGTATCCCAGTCTATGCCTCCGAAATGTGTCCAGTTCCAGGTGAAGTCGGAGTACTTGCCCTTCCTTCCGGGGAAGGTAAACCTGGTCCATGCACCTATCTTCTTGCCTTCGCCTACCATCTGGTTGCGCGACTTCTCGTTGAATTCTTCAGAGGTTACACTCTCGAAGCCGTCCGCACCCACACGATTGTTGAACACCATGTCGGCATATACATTTATTTCTTTTGCGTGAAGCGCCTTTATGGCAGCTATATACTCGGCTTTCTTGCCATACTTGGTAGCAACCGAACCCTTCTGGTTGAACTCTCCCAAGTCGTAAGCGTCATATACATTGTAGCCGCTGTCATCTCCGCCGCCGGCGCCCTTGTATGCCGGCGGAAGCCAGACTGCAGTCACTCCCAGCGTCTTCAGCTTGGCGGCATCAGCCTTTACCGTATTCCACAGGCTGTGGTCGGCTTTGAGCTTCGACTCGAAATATTGCATCATAGTGCCGTTTATATCCATGATAAATGACCTCCGTATACAATAATCACTAACTACCCCATTATATCAGATTTGTTTCTGCCGTTCAACTGTATTTATTTTACTCGTGTACCTTGTCTCTTATCTCTGTAGTGATCTTCTCTACGAAGTCCGCAAGTGCCATGGAACCTAAGTCTCCGTCATCACCGCGACGGCGTACCGATACGGTGCCGTCAGCCTCCTCCTTCTCGCCCACGATGAGCATGTAAGGAAGCTTATCAAGTCTTGCCTCTCTTATTTTATAACCTATCTTCTCGGAGCGCGCATCGATCTCGACCTTCACATCATGCTTTCTGAGTTCTTTCTTAACAGACTCCGCATAGTCCATATACTTATCGGAGATAGGAAGTATACGAACCTGCTCGGGCATAAGCCAGGTCGGGAGCGCACCGTTGTAGTGCTCTATAAGCCATGCGAGAGTTCTCTCGTAGCAGCCCATCGAAGTACGGTGGATGATATAAGGACGCTTCTTCTCTCCGTTTGCATCTATATAATACATATCGTAACGCTCGGAAAGGAACATATCGAGCTGAATGGTGATCATGGTATCTTCCTTACCATACACGTTCTTTGCCTGTATATCAAGCTTCGGGCCGTAGAAGGCAGCCTCGCCGTCCTCCTCTGTGTAGTCAAGGCCTATATCGTCAAGTATCTCACGCATTGCATCCTGTACATGATCCCAGTCCTCAGCGGTTCCGAGGTACTTGTCGGGGTTCTTCGGATCCCACTTACTCATTCTGTAGGTAACCTCGTTCTCAAGACCAAGAGTGGTCAGACAGTACTTGGCAAGTCTTACGCAGTTCTTGAACTCGTCTGCTATCTGCTCGGGAGTACAGATAAGATGTCCCTCGGATATGGTAAACTGTCTCACACGGGTAAGTCCGTGCATCTCGCCGGAGTCCTCATTTCTGAACAGGGTTGAGGTCTCACCCATCCTGTAAGGCAGGTCACGATAGCTGTGCTGTCTTGCCTTATATACAAAGTACTGGAACGGACAGGTCATCGGACGAAGAGCCATAACCTCCCTGCCGTCCTTATCGGCGTATACCTGCTCCTGTGCATTTTTCATGGCTACCGCAGGATCTGAATAAAGCTTCTGATCCTCCTTTGCATCCTCGTCGCTCATAAGGTCGTCATTTAATACGAACATTCCGTCCTTGTAGTGGAACCAGTGGTCGGAGAGCTTGTACAGGTTGGACTTGGCCATAAGTGGTGTACGGGTTCTCACATAACCCCACTCATAGTCCTCGAGATCCTCTATCCAGCGCTGAAGAGTCTGGATGATCTTCGTACCCTTGGGCATAAAGAGCGGAAGTCCCTGCCCTATGACATCAACGGTTGTGAAAAGATCCATATCCCTTCCGAGCTTGTTGTGGTCGCGAAGCTTCACAGTCTCAAGGAAAGCAAGTCTCTCGTCAAGGTCTGCCTTCTTGGTGTATGCGGTACCGTATATACGCGTAAGCGTCTCTCTGTTTGAATCGCCTCTCCAGTAAGCTGCCGATGAGGATGTAAGCTTGAAATGCTTAACCAGCTTTGTATTCATAAGGTGCGGGCCGGCGCAAAGGTCGGTGAAATCGCCCTGTGTATAGAAGCTTATCTGCGCATCCTCCGGAAGATCCTCGATAAGCTCAACCTTGAAGGGCTCATCCTTGTCCTTCATGAACTTTATGGCCTCTTCGCGCGGGAGGGTGAAGCGTGTGATCTCGTCTCCCTCCTTGGTTATCTTCTTCATCTCCTCCTCTATCTTGTCGAGGTCCTCCCTCGAAAGCGAAGGCATATAGAAATCATAATAGAAACCATCGTCTATGGCGGGGCCTATGGTGCACTTTGCATCCGGGTAAAGGTGCTTGACCGCCTGAGCGAGCACATGGCTTGCGGTATGACGGAAGGCTTTCTTGCCCTCCTCCGAGTCAAAGGTCAGGATGTTAAGGCTCGCGTCCTTATCTATAACCGTTCTTAAGTCGCAAACCTCGCCGTCTATCTCGGCCACACAGGCTGCCCTGGCTAAGCCCTCGCTTATGTCTCTTGCTATATCGTAGGCACTCATTGCCTGCGCGTATTCTTTTGTAGATCCGTCTTTCAGTGTGATGATCATGTTGAAGCTCCTTTCTCTAACCGGAAACAAAAAACGTCCCCGGCGTACTTTAATGTACACCGGGGACGATATTATCGCGGTTCCACCCCGATTCCCGTGCTTTGACCAATCACTTAGACAATCTGTCTGATCCGGTCATCACTGCGGACTCTTCGTTCTGACTGTATCGTAGTCCTACGGCCGATTCATCACCGGCGGCTCCGAGGTGGTCTTCGGGTAACGGTGTCCTTGCCGCGCTCTCAGCTATAGCGCCGCTCTCTGTAAGGTCCTTCTTACCGTACTCTTCTCATCACAGCCACGTTTATAATCTCGTATTCTATTGCCGAAAACTTGTTTTGTCAAGATATTCTTAGTTCTTTCTTTACTTTTTATATTTCGTATGATACATTTATCCAAACGCGCATATTTGCGTTCGAACAAATACGGGAGGTACAATATATGAATTGTCCAACATGCGGAGCACCTGCACCCGATGGGATCGCATTCTGCTCATCTTGCGGAGCTCAGATTCCGCTTTCACAGCCCCAGCCTCAGCCACAGCAGACCTATAATGTCAACGATGCGCTGTTCGGCGGCGCTCAGGCGGGTGGTTACGGCACTCCTTACGGAGCACAGACATCACAGATTCAACCCGCAAAGAAAAACACAGGCAGCGTGGTAGCGGCCATAATCGCCATCGCTGTTATCGCCGCAGCAGTCCTCGCAGTCGGCTTCTTCGTTTTAGGCTGGAGGTACAACGGAACCTATGAGTTTACCAAGGCAGAGATGCTCGGGCAGACCTTATCCAAGTCAGATCTTGAAGCTTACAGCGGACAGAAAGTCGAGATGTCACTCAAGATATCCTTCGGAAAGGCTACTCTTAAAGCTGACTCCATAGGCTACACGGGTTCGGGAAGCGCCAGGGTAACCTTCAAGGGAGACAAGGTGACCTTCAAGGACGGCTCCGAGACCATGGAAGGCAAGTATATCTCTTCCGAAAAGATCATCACTCTTACGGAACCAAACAGCGGAGTTACACTATACTTCCAAAAGAAATAATCAGCATAAAAATGATGTCGCATCGGTTGATGATGTGACATCATTTTTTGGCTTTTTATGCCGAAAAAAAGGCACAGTCGGTATTGCGGCTGCGCCCTTGATCATTGAGATATATCCGATATTACTCGTCGATTCCGTTGTCCTTTAAATACTTGATAACATCCTCAACAGTAGCGATGTTAGCAACATCATCCGACGGGATCTCGCAATTATACTCTTCCTCTATAGCCATAACAAGCTCATAAAGATCAAGTGAATCTGCGCCAAGATCGTCCTTAAATGAAGTACCAAGCTCGATGTCCTGTGCATCTACGCTGAGCTGCTCGGAAATAATGTCTCTTAATTTTTCAAACATGTTTTAATCTCCTTTTGTAAATTGTTATTTAGCAATTTTTAATGCAATCACTATACAACAGTGTTCTATAACTGTCAAGAATGTAAATATACTTTTTATAAGCGCCTAATTCACGCCATCGATGGCCGCCTTAGCATCCTTTCCGTCCTTCAAAAGTGCCTTCAGTCTGTCCGCATCGGAATCCGCTATCGCATCCCTGTATTCCTTCATGGAAGCGATGAAGCTGTCAAGCTCAAACAGCAGCGCCTCCCTGTTCTCGAGGAAAAGCTCGGTCCACATGGTCTCGTTGAGCCATGCAACTCTGGTCAGATCCTTATAGCTTCCCGCCGAGAAACCATCATGGTTCTTTGCCGTCGGGCTCTTGACATATGCATTCGACACCACATGTGCCATCTGCGAAGTGAAGGCAATCATAGCGTCGTGCCTCTTGGCATCGCACACCGTGAACTTCCCGAACTTGAGCGGCTCAAGCAGCTTTTTCGCACGCTCCAGAAGCTCCGTATCATCAAGATCCTCGGGCACCAAAACCATCGAAGCACCCTGATACAGGTTTCTCGTGCTGTAGTCATAACCCGAGAAATGTCTTCCCGCCATGGGGTGTCCGCCCAGAAATGTAAAGCCGAATTCCTTCGCCAGCTTGTAACACTCGCTGCACACAAGCCCCTTTATACCGCAGCAGTCTATGACAAGCGGCTTCTTCCCTATGTACGGGCCCATTCTCCTAATATACTCTATCGTTGCCTCGGGATAGAGCGCGACAAATATTATGTCGCAGCTTCCTATATTCTTCTCGTTAAGCTCATCGTCCACACACTTGTCCGATATAGCCTTATCTAAGGTCTCCCTGCTCCTGTTCCACGCAAGGCACTTATGCTCGTCATACTCGCTGTACGCCTTCGCTATGGAGCCTCCTATCAGACCTAAGCCCACTATTCCTACAGTCATCTGTTTCTCCTCATCAGATCGGTACCGCCTGCCGGAACACTTGAAACATGCGCTCTTCGACCTGCGTTTGTACCGTTTATATACATTTCATCATTTGTTCTTTAAATGATCCATAAGTGAAAGAACACATGATATAAGATAAACTGCCGCGCCGCCGACATACATATAGAACCCTGCGCCGAAGCCGCCTTTAAGCTCCGGGCTTCCCTTCGCCTGCGCCGAAAGCTGCTTTACCGCAGAGTAGAAGGTATGGTTGCGAAGTACCATCACGATCAATATGATAAGCACAACCACAGGCACAAACCTGACATAAGGCATGAGCTTATTATCCTTCAATACCCTTATATCTTCATACGCGGACAATACGAGCATCACAACAGCCGTCACCAGAACAAAGACCGCAATCCTGCCGAGCTCCGTCTGTCCCAAAGCAAGAACATTCGGTCCTACCTTGCCCGCCTTTTTCCCTGCATCAAAGAGATTGGCCTTCTGTGTGATCTCCCTGCTCGCTATATATATCCATCTGAAGAACGGAGCAAGATACACGATCAGCGCTCCCGCGAGCGAGAGAACGGTTGCCGGACTTCCCGCAAGCCTGTTAATGTATCCCGAAAAGTCAAATGCCGGCCCTAATATCTCTGCGTCACCCTTCGATTTCTCCATGGACTTTTTTGCCGCAGCCGCGCTTATAACCACCGGTTCGATAAGCGGCGCACTGCACTCGGGGCAGTACTGCTCGGTATCCGGCACTTCTTTTCCGCAATTCTTACATATCATGCATTCACACCTTCTTTTAGCTTCTTTTAGATCCTTTTAGATCCTTCGCTTGCGCTCAGGATGACACGGTGTCATTCTGAAGGCGCAAGCCTGAAGAATCTTTTTACTTTCTCATTATGGGAACCATCTGATCGAGGTCCTTGTTCATAAGCTTCATAACTCTTGATACCGCAGAGCATATGATACCGATAAAGCAGATCCACGGGCCGATACCCCTGTTGGCATGTCCCGAAGCGCCAAGACTCTTGGCCTGCTTAAGCATCTCCCTGGCTTCCTTGAGCCCGTCCACAACCTCACCGTTGAAGATCGTGAGAAGCATAAAGAGAAGTACAACACCCACCAGCACAAGCTCTATATAAGCTCCTACCTGAGGAATACTCTGCATCTTTGCCTTCATCGCCTGAACCTGAGGCAGGTAATCCGCCAGTTCCATTATAAGGAGAGCTAAACCGCAAAGAAGTATGAACAGTGCATATACGAAGAAAATGCTCTTTCCGAGTCCGTCATCCTTACTTGCCATCTTGAAAAGGTTGATTCCCTGCTTCTGACTCATTCCGAAAGCCGATACCTTGATCGAAAGCCAGTGGAATAAAGGAGAAAGCATTATAAAAAATGCTCCTATAAGCTGTAAAAGCTTCGAAAATGTCATGCTCGCCGCCATGGATGCGCCGATTCCCATTCCCATAGGGGCGCCGTAACCCGGCTGTGGTGCTCCGTATCCTGCCTGAGGCTGCTGGCCATATCCCGGCTGTGGTGCTCCATATCCTGCCTGAGGCTGCTGAACGTAACCCGGCTGCACCGGACTGTACTGCTGCTGATCGTTCGCTGTCTGAGCAAACTGTTGTGGCGGTACCTGATACCCCTGCGCCGAAATCTGCGCCCCACAAGTCGGGCAAACGGCTGCTCCGTCAGGCACTGCTGCTCCGCATATCGGACAATTCATAGTTGTTCCCTCCCGTTTTTCCTTTGTTTTTTGATTCTTTGACAAACGCTCTCAGGATGACATAGTATCGTTCCGGGGATCATTCGAAACAAGGAATCCTTTCATGTGTACATTACACACAAGTATGTAAAGTGTATCATACTTCTTCTTTATAGTAAAGAAAAAACAGGGATACGTGTCCTAAGAACATCACGCCGTGAGCTGACACCGAATGGCTTTTTTGATTGAGAAAAAAAAGAAAACACCGACTCCGCAGTTCAATCTGCAAAACCGATGCTTTAAAGTGGGCCACCGGGGGCTCGAACCCCGCACACCCTGATTAAGAGTCAGGTGCTCTACCAAATGAGCTAGTGGCCCGTTTTTGTTGCTTTGCCGTGTTGTATCGGCAACAAACGGTACTATACCATATAACAAATCATAATGCAAGCTTTTTTTTAAATTTTTTTAAAATTTTTTTGAGCACCGTTTTTTCACCTAAAAATGCGCCGCCACCTTACATATCGGATTGCCCATGGAAGAGAACTTCTCCTCATACTCGGTCATCACATTTCCTTCCATATATTCGGAGTGATGAAGATCGTAGGTTACATAGTCCTTTATCCAACCGGCCTCGTCAAACTGTTCGAGCGAAAAATCGAAGAGATCACGGTTGTCGGTCTTAAACTCCAGACCATGTCCGGGCATGAGCAGCTTCTCGTAGCGCGCCAGAAACTGCACCGAGGTCAGCCTGCGCTTTGCATGTCTGTCCTTCGGCCAGGGGTCGGAAAAATTCAGATATATCTTATCGACCTCGCCCTTTTCGAACCAGTCACAGATATTCTCCGCATCCATACGGATAAACTTTAAGTTCGGGAGCATAAGCTCCTCCTGCTTCTCTATAGCTCTTATCAGCACACTCGAATACTTCTCGATCCCCACATAATTGATACCGGGATTGAGCTTGGCTAGGTCCGATATGAACCGGCCCTTTCCCATGCCTATCTCTATATGTATCGGATTTGCATTTCCGAATACTTCCGTCCAGCAGCCCTTCTTCGGCTCTGTCTCCTGTACCACATATTCACTTTGAACCACAGCCTCTCTCGAGCCGGGGACATTCTTTAATCTCATACACTTCTTCCTTGATCTTATTTTTACTCTCTTCCCGGGTTCGGGATTGTCATGTCAGTTCGTTTGCGCCGGGGACGAAGAATCTTCTCCTTTGCGAGCCTACATTATACAACCTCATTTTTTTCTTGTAAATACTTGATTCGTTTGTTAAAATAAATAAGTTGTATTTTTAATAAGAAAGGACTTGAAATCATGAAACTCAAAAAATCGATACTTACCATATCTGCAGGCGCTCTTCTTGCATTTTCTCTCACTGCCTGCGGAGGCGGGAAGAAAGCATCGGAGACCACGACTGCGGCCACCACAACGGCAGCCACAACAGAGGCCGCACAAACCGCTGCAAACACAGGTGATACAGCGCCCGAGACAGATGCTCCGGACATTTCCGCCGACAATCATTATATCAGTTTCAACGGCGTCGACCTGAAAGCCGGAATGACCTGGGATGATGCGAAGGATTTCCTTGGCTCCGAGGTAAAGCCCATGGAGAAGATAGAGCCTTGCGGAGGCGGCGACTATATCCAGGAGATGTACTTCTATGACGGTCTCAGGGTTACTACCTTAAGAAGCGAGACCATAGTCGGTATCGAGGTTCCCATGGATACGGAAAGCAGTGCCGCAGCCGGTGGTCAGATCAAAAAGGGCGACAGCCTTGAGCAGATAAAGGAAGCATTCGGTGAACCCTCTATGGAAGACGAATATATGCTCGTGTATGAGGGTGCAAACGACTCGTTGTTCTTCTACATTGACAACAACGCTGTCACCTCCATAGCTATCATGAAGAATCCGGGCTGATCATCGCAGGATGCCTGAATTATAAATTAAAAGAATAGATAAAAGCCAATGAAAAAACATATTTTAAAACTGATAATCGTATTATGTATATCCTTGGCAGCACCTCTTTTCTGCTGCCCGGCTTTTCCTGTACTCGCAACCGACCCGGACGAATCGGAGGAATACGAGGAAGAAATGAGTCCCGAGGAAAAAGAAGCGCAGGAACGAAAGGACAAGTTACCGATCACCTGCATGGGAAAGAACTATCCCAAGACGGGTTCCGACTCCATCATAGTCATGGATGCCGCTACCGGACAGGTGCTCTTCGACAAGGACGCCCACTCCCGCCGCTATCCCGCAAGCATAACCAAGATCATGACCGCTTATTTGGCGTGCACCTTGGGCGACCTTGATTCCACTGTCACCATGTCCTACGATGCAGTATGGGAGACTCCGCGCGACAGCTCTCACATCGCGCTCGATGTGGATGAGCAGATAAGCTTAAAGGACGCCCTCTATGCAGTTCTTCTTGAGTCGGCAAACGAAGCGGCTTACGCGGTCGCGGAGCACGTGGGCGGCAGCTTACCCGAGTTCGTCGAGCTCATGAACAACACCGCCGCAGGCTTTGGCTGCAAGGACACGCATTTTGTCAACGCGAGCGGTCTTCATGACGATGATCACTATACAACCGCATATGACATGGCGCTCATAGTGCGCGGAGCGATAAAAAACGATACATTTCGCGCCTTTGCGGCAACCAGATATCACGATATAGCGCCGACCAACAAGAACTCGGACGAGAGAAACCTGCTCCAGGATAACAAGTTGATTCGCGAGGACTCGGATTATTTCTACGAAGCATGCGAAGGCGGCAAGACAGGTTACACCGACGAAGCGCAGAGCACTCTCGCAACCTGGGCCAAAAAGGGCGATATGGAGCTCATCTGTATTATTCTCTACAGCGACGAGTTTGCAAACAAGTACAATGACACCATCAATCTGTATGACTACTTCTTTGATTACTACTCCTACTTCGAGCCCTTCAAGGATTATGCTTTTGACGGTGAAGTCATAACTCTCGCCTCCGATACTCTGTGCAAGTATTACAACTGCAACAATGCCGGCTTTATGCATCTTGAGGTCGACAGCGGTGTAAAGCGAATAATCCCCACATCTTATGACAAGAAACTGTGCAAATACGAGTTCACCCCCTCCACAGACAGGGTAGACGACAATATCATAGGTACCCTGAAGGTTACCTACAATGACGTGACCATAGTTGAGCAGCCTGTTTATTTTTCAGGCTTTGTCAAGTCAACGGACGAGGAGGCTATGGAGGAGGCTAAGGAAAATGATGCCCTCAATCCGGCCTACGCTGCAGGCAAGAAGAAAAACCACGTCGTTTTATATGTAATAATCGGAGTATTGGTTTTAAGCATACTCGCTCTTGTCTTAAGATTCCTTTATGTAAGAAAGGTTATGAATGAAAGAAAAAGGAGGAGACGGTAAAAAATGGGGAGCAGTGAGAACATCGACACCTTAGAGGTGATTGAGCTTGCCAACAAGGATATGCTCGACTACTTCAACAAGGCATTCCTAAACCACCTTGAAGACATACAGTCCGTAAAAACCCAGATCTTCGAGATAGACATCAAGACCGATGAGCTTGAGAAGACCAAAGACCTCTACGCATTTAAGTCAAATTCCAAGAAGAGCGTCTTTTCCCCCATTATCAGCGACGGTTCCGAATCCGAGCGCGGCAAGATAATCAGCGACCAGCTTTCTTCCCTGGCTGACGCCCGTGAAGGATTGATCATGAGACTTCGCTCCATGGAGATACGCTTGGGAGAGCTGAAAAAGCACCTTGCCAAGCTAAACGATGCCTCAGACGCTATAGATGCGTTAAAGAGCATGCCCGCGCAGGATGATGACGAGG
Organism: uncultured Eubacteriales bacterium; assembly: GCA_900321145.1. GTDB lineage: Bacteria > Bacillota > Clostridia > Lachnospirales > Lachnospiraceae > Coprococcus_C. The sequence continues at coordinate 19,607 of ONVB01000009.1, forward strand.
ACGATTTCGAGCTTCTGTACGAGGAGAGCGGTATTCCCGCGGAGCTGATCGCCCACGGAAAGACCGTGCTCATGCAGTCGGCCTATGACAAGGCTGTTGCAAATGCTCTCCTTGACAAAAAGGTTAAGGACTCCATGGATTCGGTGACGCACAAGCTTGACGCCTTAAGCTATATGATATCCTCTGATCCGGCCCGCGCCAAGGTCACTCTCCACGAGATCAACCGATCCGCCAAGAAGCTTATATCGGCCATAGACGAGGTTCAGACGCGGCTTGACTACGAGCTTGATTCTACAAAGTCGCTGAAGACTCTCCTAGAGGATTACTTAAATGAGCAAAAGCAGGCACATCCCTATCTGGTATTTAACACGGACCTTACCTGCGACGAAAGCGTAACCTCTCTCGCGCCGGTCTACTCCATATATACCATGAAGCTTATCGGCATATACCTTGACAACGCGTTAAAGCACGCCAATGCCGATAGTATAGATATCAGATTCATGCTCACCCCTAACAAGATTGAAGTCGCGATAGACGACGACGGAGACGGCATGGAGCCTGATGCCCCAAGCAAGGCCCCCTGGTACAGCTCGCTCAAGAAGGCAGAGGAGATCATCACCCTGCTCGGCGGTGAGCTTCATCTGAGCACGGATCTGGATCAGGGAACCAAGGTTTCCTTCTCCTACTACACAAATAATTAAAGATTCTCCGCTAACCCCCGGGATAACACCGTGTCCGCACCGTGCTTATCACCGTGTCATTCTGAGGGCGTAAGCCCGAAGAATCTTACATTTAGAAAGGTATAAAGAAAATGAAAGCAAAAATAGCAGAGCTCATCGCGGCAAATGTGCCTGATCTGAGCAAAGAAGACATCACAACATTGATCGAGATACCCCCTAAGCCGGAGCTCGGAGATTTCGCATTTCCCTGCTTCAGGCTTGCGAAGACCATGCGCAAGGCTCCTCAGGCCATCGCCGCAGAGCTTGCGGAGAAGATCGGCGCTCAGGACTTTCTCTCGGAGATCAAAGTCGAGGGTGCTTATCTTAATTTCTTTGTAAATAAAGATATGTTCGCCAAAGGAATCCTGACCAACGCATTAGTCGAAAACTACGGTTCATCGACCGACGGCTCAGGCAAGACCGTCTGCATAGACTACTCCTCTCCGAATGTAGCCAAGAACTTCCATGTAGGTCACTTGAGAACAACCATTATCGGAAACTCTCTCTACAAGATATTCTCTAAGCTCGGATACCATGTCGAGCGCATCAATCACCTCGGCGACTGGGGCACTCAGTTCGGCAAGCTCATCGTAGCCTATAAGAACTGGGGCAACGAGGATGCCGTTAAGGAGCGCGGTGTGGCGGAGCTTATGGAGCTCTATGTAAAGTTCCATGCGGAAGCCGAGAAGGACGACTCCTTAAACGATGAGGCAAGAGCCTGGTTCGTGAAGATGGAGCAGGGCGACGAGGAAGCCCTCAGGATATGGCAGTGGTTCAAGGACATAAGCCTTGCCGAGTACAAGGGTACCTATTCTCTCTTGGGAGTCGATTTCGACCACTACACGGGCGAGAGCTTCTACCGCGACATGACCGATGACATAGTTGCAAAGCTCAAAAACGCCGGTCTTCTCACCGAAAGTGAGGGCGCTCAGGTTGTAAAGCTTGACGATTATGACATGCCGCCCTGCCTTGTAGTCAAAAATGACGGCAGCTCTATCTATGCAACCAGAGATCTCGCGGCTGTATTATACAGAAAGAACACCTACAACTTCGACAAATGTCTCTATGTAACCGGCCAGGAGCAGAAGCTTCACTTCGCCCAGGTATTCAAGGTTATCGAGCTCCTCGGAAATGAGTGGGCGAAGGACAGCTTAGTTCACATCCCCTACGGTTTGGTCAGCCTCGAGGGCGCCAAGCTCTCCACGAGAAACGGAAATGTGATCTACGCCGAGGATATCCTTCTTGAAGCAGTAGCCAAGATCAAGGAGATCATAGAGGAGAAGAATCCCGACCTTCC
>ONVB01000153.1 GCA_900321145.1 uncultured Eubacteriales bacterium
AAGGCGGACAATAAGGTGGCTCTTCAGAAGGAGCTCGGTCTTCCCGAGGACAGGGATGTATATATGATCGGTATCATCTCGAGACTTACCGACCAGAAGGGACTCGATCTTGTCGACAGAGCCATGAATGATATCTGTACCGACGGCACGCAGTTTGTGGTGCTCGGCTCCGGTGACAGGCGCTACGAGGAAATGTTCAAGTATTATCAGGGCTTCCATCCGGCCAAGGTCAACGCTACGATAGGCTACTCGGATGAGCTTTCTCACAAGATATATGCAGCCTGCGATGCTATGCTCGTTCCTTCAAGGTTTGAGCCATGTGGACTCACACAGCTTATGGCTCTTCGCTACGGAACTCTGCCGATAGTCAGAGAGACGGGCGGACTTAAGGATACGGTTCAGCCCTTCAACGAGTATGAGGGCACAGGTACCGGCTTCTCGTTTGCGAACTATGATGCTTTCGATCTCCTGAATACGATCAATTACTCAAAGCAGGTTTACTTCGACAGGAAGGATGACTGGTATGCTATGCAGGAGAGAGCGATGCAGCAGAATTACAGCTGGGCAAGCTCGGCGGCTATATACCAGCAGCTTTACGAGCAGGTATAACGATCGGCGAAATGACTGACAGAATGATCGGCAAAGCGACTGACAGAATGATCGGCAAAACGATCGGCAGAATGAACTGTTTGGAATAAGAATGTGTCATTCTGAGCGAAGCGAAGAATCTTATATATCGGATTCTTCGCTTTGCTTGAGAATGGCACTGTTTTTATGAAAAGGAAATAATCAGAGAGGTTTTTTCATGGCATTTGACGGTTTGACCATAGCGGCTTTGGTCAGTGAATTCAATAAGTATTTAACAGACGGCAGGATAACCAAGATAGGCCAGCCGGAGGCGGATGAGCTGCTTATCACGGTGAAAAAAAATATGGACGGAGAGAATAAGCAGAGTCGTCTGGTGCTTTCGGCAAGCGGGGGGCTGCCGCTTGCTTATCTCACGGATAAGAACAAGGAGAACCCGATGACCGCACCGGGCTTCTGTATGCTCCTCAGAAAGCATATAGGAAGCGGCAGGATAAAGGCAGTGACGCAGCCGGGCTTCGAGAGAGTTATAGACATAACGGTGGAGCACTTGGACGAACTCGGAGATCTTAAGGAAAAGCACCTTATAGCCGAGCTTATGGGTAAGCACAGCAATATAATATTTACCGATGACAGCGGTATGATCTTAGACAGCATAAAGCATGTGTCACATTTGATAAGCTCCGTGAGGGAAGTGCTCCCGGGCAGAAAGTATGAGGCACCGCCCGCGCAGGACAAGTCTAATCCGTTAGACGTATCTAGAAATGAATTCTTCGAGAGGGTATTTACCAAGGCGCTTCCCTGTGCCAAAGCAATATATACATCGCTTACCGGAATTTCGCCGGTGATCGCGGAAGAGATGGTATTTCGTTCCGGGGTGGATGTGGAGCGCTCGGCGGCAGAACTTGATGAAGAGGACAGAGAGCTGATATATGCTTCGTTTTTGAAGCTGATGTTTGCGGTGGAAACAGGCGGATATGAACCCTGTATAGTATATGAGAACGGTGAACCGGCCGAGTATGCTGCAGTAAGACTTGTAAGCTACGGTGAGGATGCGAAAAGCTATGACAGCATGTCTTCGGTGATACAGGATTATTATCGGGAGAAGAATACAAGCTCTCGCATGAAGCAGCGCTCATCGGAGCTCAGGAAACAGGTGTCTATCTTAGTAGACAGGGCTGCAAAGAAGCTTGACGTGCAGATGAAGGAGCTGAAAAGCACCGAGAAGAGGGATAAGTATCGCGTGTACGGGGAACTGCTTACCACATACGGCTACAGTGTTCCCGCGGGCGCTTCGGAGACCGAAGTTGAAAACTACTATGATGAAGGAAGGCTTATAAAGATTCCTCTTGACAAGACTCTTTCCGCCATGGATAACGCAAAAAAGTATTTCGCAAGATACAATAAGCTCAAAAGGACCTTTGATGCCTGCAGTGAGCTTGTGGAGGAGACAGCTTCCGAGCTTTTATACTTAAGGAGTGTAAAAACCTCGCTTGATTTCGTGCAGTCGGAGGCGGATATAGACGAGATAAGAGAGGAGCTTATCGCCAACGGCTATTCCAAGGCGAGAACCGGGAAGAAGATAAGAAGAGAAAAGAGTGTGCCCCTGCATTACATTTCCACGGACGGTTACGATATATATGTGGGAAAGAACAATATACAGAACGAGGAGCTGTCCATGAAGCAGGCACAGGGAAATGATCTGTGGTTTCACGCCAAGCAGATGCCGGGCTCGCATGTGATCCTGAAAACGGGCGGGAAGACCGATATCCCGGACAGGGCTTACGAGGAGGCGGCGAGACTGGCTGCGTACTACTCTTCGGGAAGGCAGGCGCCGAAGGTCGAGGTTGACTATACCGAGAAGAAAAACCTAAAGAAGCCGCCACACTCACACCCGGGATATGTCATCTATCATACCAACTACTCCATGACCATAGAGCCTGATATAAAGGGTATAGTGCAGCCGTCTCCAAATAAATCGACTATATAACTTGCCTAAATCGCCACCTGCGTCGTTGCTCTCACTCGCCGTAGCTACGGGATCCGACACCGTCCGTGAAAGGCTTTACTGCTATATGGACAAACATGCCGACAGGAGCAAGCCTTATGAGATAGGAGCCAGTATCGGAAGCAGATGCAAAAATGTACTATGACAAAGAGGAAAGGCGCAAGGAGCGCAAATAGCACAGAATCATGTGGCTTGCCCTTCGCTTCTTGACCGTATAAAGCATTTGTGATAGTATACTCCTTGTTCTTTAAACAATATTTTTTGTAAAAGAGGAGATACTAGCATTATGAGACTTATCAAGAAAGTAACATGTGGATTGCTTGCGGTAGCCTGTGTGGCTGCACTTGCGACAGGCTGCGGTAAGAAGAAGGATACATTTACCGTAGGTTTTGACGCGGAGTATCCGCCGTATGGCTATATGGACGATAACGGAGATTATACAGGCTTTGACCTTGAATTAGCGGATGAGGTATGCAAGCTTCAGGGCTGGGAGCTCAAGAAGCAGCCCATAGCGTGGGACAGCAAGGACAACGAGCTTAACTCGGGTTCCATAGACTGTATATGGAACGGTTTTACCATAAACGGCCGTGAGAATGATTATACCTGGTCTGTTCCTTATGTTGATAACAGTCAGGTTATAGTAGTGAGCGAGAAGTCAGGTATAAACGATCTTTCGGGACTTGCGGGAAAGACTGTCGGTGTTCAGGCCGCATCTGCCGCACTTGACGTGCTCTCCGATGAGGAGGGACAGAAGGCTCTCGCGGATACCTTCGGCAAGCTTCAGGAGTTCGGTGATTACAATACGGCATTTGTCGAGCTTGAGGCAGGTTCCGTGGATGCCATCGCCATGGATATAGGCGTGGCTCAGTATCAGATCAAGAGCCGCGGTACAGGCTTCAAGATCCTTGACGAACACCTTAATGCAGAGCAGTACGGCGTAGGCTTCAAGAAGGGCAACGAAGAATTAAGAGATAAGGTAAATACATCCTTGAAGGAGTTGAAGGCAAACGGTACATTTGACAAGCTCGCAGAGAAGTATGAGCTTTCAGAGATGACCTGCCTTGAGTAAAGATTATGGCTTTTGATGTAATGCTGCGTCAGCTTGCGGAGGGCATGGTAGGCTCCGTGCTCATCTTCGGGCTGACGCTCATCTTTTCACTTCCCCTGGGGCTTTTGGTTGCCTTGGGACGCATGTCAAAGAATAAGGTATTAAGCGGCTTTATCGGGCTGCTTATTTCTGTACTTCGCGGTACACCCCTCATGCTTCAGCTTTTGGTGGTGTACTTTTTTCCGTATTATCTCTTCGGCTGGTCTATCAGCGGGTGGAGGTTCCCGGCCATTATAGTTGGATTCTCGATCAATTACGCGGCTTACTTCGCCGAGATATACCGCTCGGGCATAGAAGCGGTCCCCAAGGGACAGTGGGAAGCGGCGTCCATACTCGGTTACAGCAGAGCGCAGACCTTCGTGAGGATCATACTTCCTCAGGTGATCAAGATCATACTTCCAGCCATTACCAATGAGATCATAACGCTTGTGAAGGACACATCGCTTGCCTTCTCGCTTTCGTATATGGAGATGTTTACCATAGCCAAGCAGATCGCGGCCAGCAACACGACCTTTGTACCCTTTGTGGTATCGGCGATATTCTACTAT
>ONVB01000309.1 GCA_900321145.1 uncultured Eubacteriales bacterium
GGTTTATGCTCCTTGTACCGGAGCTTTTTTCGTTTTTTTATCTTTCGTTTACCGTAAGGGCCAACGCATTTTTTTCCAAGCTTCTGATAACGGTGTTTATCTGCTTATGTGCCGAGTTCATAGCCGATGCTCTCTATGCACGTGAGAAAAAGAGCTTTGCGGAGGCGTTTAAGGAAAACTATGCCGTTTATATCCCGATGCTTATAGTATTTACGGTACTTACGGTGATCTACATAGCCGAACTTATATATCCGCTCGGATGGAGATCTCTGACTCTTGTGGACAGCGTGCACCAGTACCTTCCGTTTTTCTCGGAATACAGAGAGAAGCTTCTTAACGAGGGCAGCCTGAATTATACATGGAATGTGGCTTTAGGCTCCAACTTTATGTCGCTTTCCTCATACTATCTCGCCAGCCCGTTTAATGTGCTTTTTGTGCTCTTCCCGCAGACGGCTGTACCTGCGGTGGCGTCCGTGCTCTATATAGTAAAGCTTTCGCTGTGCGCGGGTGCTATGGGGTACTTCCTTACTCATAAGAGCGGGAAAAATGAACAGAATCCGCTTGCCATAGCTATGTCGCTTTGCTATGCATTTTCGACTTATATGGTCGGATACTACTGGAATACCATGTGGCTTGACTGCCTGCTTTTGTTCCCGCTGATCATGCTGGGCTTCGAGAGGCTTTGCAGGGAGAATGATGTCAGGCTTTATACTGTAGCGCTTGCCTTATCGCTTTACTGTAATTACTACATAGGCTTTTCGACATGCCTGTTTTTAGTGCTGTGGTTTTTTGCGTACGATCACGGCGGTGTGAAGAAGTTTTTTACGAACGGTCTTCGTTTTGCCTTTGGTTCGCTGCTTGCGGGAGGCGTGGCGGCTTTTATGCTTCTGCCGGCGTATCACGGCATTATGGCTACGGCAGCGGGAGTAGATATCACAGATTCCAAGAGCTTTCTGCCGTCGCATGAATGGTATGGCAGTATATTTGTCATACTCAGGCAGCTTCTGTTCCTCACAAGGCCCATCACCAATCAGATCGATGACGGCGGTGCGAATATGTATTGCGGTATGGCCTGTCTTTTTGCGGTATTTCTCTATGTGTTCTACAAGAAGGACGGGATATTTACCAGATTGAGACGCGGGATACTCGTCGCATTTCTTGTGGTATCGACAAATGAGGTCATACTGAATTTTATCTGGCACGGACTTCACAACCAGTACGGTATACCGAACAGGTTTACCTACCTGATCGCCTTTGTTATGATACTGACTGCGTACGATGTGTTAAAGTCGGCTAAGAGCCTGCATCCTGCGGCTGTTATTGCGGCGTCGGCCGGAACATTTGCCTTTATCATAGTTCTCTTCATAAAACAGAGAAAATCTGTTACGGAGCTGATCTTATACTCGTCTCTGGCGATGGCTGCGGTATATATGTCGCTTGTGCTCTTGCGGTCGCTTAAGGTGTTCAGGAAGACGGCTTATCTTATAACGATGACTGCCGTGATATCGGTCGAGCTTATCGTGAACGGAGCTTACGGCTTTGCCGATAACGGCTATGCATCGCTGGGGGCGGCTTATACAACCTGGCCGAAGATGAACGAGGCGAAGGCGATGATGAAGCAGCATGCCGAAAATGACGAGGTTAATTTCTACAGGGCAGAGGTTATGGATTATGACATCCTCGATGAATCTACGCTCTACAATCTTCCGAGCGTCGGTACATTTAACTCTACCGTGCTAGGCTGCGTGGTCACGACCATGGGCAGGCTGGGCTTTTATACCGGTGCGAACGAGTTCCTGTATAAGGGTGCTACGCCCTTTACCAACTCGATCCTCGGAGTGAGATATCTCTTTAAGAGAAAGGGAGATTTCGATAATTACGGATTTACGCGTATCGATGAGTGCGACGGGGTCAAGCTCTACGAGAACCCGTACCCGCTTTCCGTGGGCTTTGCGGTCAATTCGGTGGCGAAGGAGTTCAACAGGAACGGAAGTACTCCGCTCAGAAAGGTGCAGGAGCTGGCATCGATGATGACCGGACAGCGCGACTTTTATACTGTTATTTATCCTGAGGGAGAGTACTACAGTGAGAATATGGAGGTTAGCGGAAACATCTACGACCCGACAGTTAAGAAGAAGGAGTCGGGCACCGTATCCTTTAGGACGGACTTTACCGCGCCCGAGGACGGAGATTATTATATCAACTGCCGCGGCAACAACATAACGGAGATTGAGTTCTATGTGAACGATGAATCGCTTGCCAAGGCGCGTTATCAGATACAGATATTCCACATAGGAGAGCTTAAAAAAGGAGATATATTTTCTGCGGAGCTCATATATAAGAACCCTCCCGACGAGGAGGACCTGGCACACTTCCAGATAGCGCTCTTTGACAGCGTGGCCTTTGAGAGCACCTACTATACACTAAAGGAAGATCAGCTCATGGTCACTGAGTTTGGAGACGGTCTTATAGAAGGGCTCATAAATATGCCTGAGGACAAGACTATGTTTACCTCCGTGCCTTATGACAAGGGATGGAAGGTGTATGTTGATGAAAATGAGGTAGAGTATTACGCATTTGCGGACAGCTTTGTCGGAATAGATGTGCCTGCGGGACTCCATCATGTGAAGATGGTCTTTGTTCCCGAGGGATTAAAGCTCGGCTGGATCATAACGGGAGTATCGGTTCTGATCCTTGTACTGTGCTTTGTGATGTATAAAAAGAAAGATTCTTCGGGCTGCGCCCTCAGAATGACACGACACGATGTAGCCTTAAGCGAAGCGAAGGAACTTGAGAAAGCAGAGGAAGAACATGAGTAGAAGGCGTATAAAAAAGTATTACTTCTCGGATTCGTCTATCGCATTAGACACGATAATCGCTTTTTCACTGAGTGGTGTCGCGCTTGTGATAGAGATCGCATCAGTCATCAATTCCATAGCGACTGCGGGACATGTGGACGGTCTGATAGGGCTGCTGCTTTTTATCGCGGTTTGGCTTTCCGTGGTGGGTTTTTTGTTCTCAAGGTTTGCGATAAAGTCCGAGAAGGGAAGCTTAGGCGGCAAGAGAGCCTCGTCGATCATGAATATCGTAACGGCTCTGATTCCGCTTGTATTTCTTCTGATGTCCGTATTGTGAGGTAAGCTGTTGGGGTGAATCTTAAGTAAAGTAAGCTATGAAAAGATTCTTCGGGCTAAAGAGTCGGTTTTGACACGACTGATCGTCGTGTCCGGTCGTCGAAACGCATTTATATAATGACTTCGTCATTGCGTTTCTCCTCTCA
>ONVB01000141.1 GCA_900321145.1 uncultured Eubacteriales bacterium
CGAATTGCCAAGAAAAAAGAGAATATGGTATCCTGGCGCGACATACCATGTGATGAGCCGGGGAAACCGTAGGACAGCAATCTTTAAGGAGACTTATGATTATCTTGATTTCATAGGGTGTATTTGCTCGGTAAAGGAAGAATTCGGATTTAAGATACATTCACTTTGTCTTATGACGAATCATTTTCATATGGCTCTCGAAACTCACGATAAAGAGTTGTGGCGGATAATGCATAAACTGCTGCTTTGTTACGCCCAAAATTATAACAGTAAGTATAAGCTCACAGGACATTTGTTTGAGAACAGGTATACGGCCCAACTGATTGAAGATGAGAGATATTTCCTTGAGGTAAGCAGGTACATACATCTGAACCCGGTTAAGGCACAGATGGTAAGGGGGCCTCTTGATTATGAGTACTCAAGTTATGGTTTGTTTGTGGGAGATGGGAACAGTAACAATAAAAGGACGAAAAGCTTTGAATTGATTTCAGAGCTTGTGGACACAACCCGTGTCCTGTCATGCTTCCGTAACAATCCCAAAGAACAGTACCGTATGTTTGTCGAGGGGAAGATATCCCATGCGGAACAGGAGATGCTGATACAGAAGGATATGAAGGAAGATGATCTGTGGTTGCCGTGGTAATTGTGGCTGGTGATGTATTTGAGCATAGAAAGAGAGATGGTTTTTAATATATGGCAATAACAGTAAAGAGTATGGCAACATCCGGCGTCGACGGCTTTATGGTGGAGATTGAAGCATCAACGATAAGGGGACAACAGCAATCTATGTCTATTATAGGTCTGCCGGATCAGGCGATAAAGGAGGCAGCTGAGAGGATACAGGCAGCAATCGAATCCTGTGGATATGATTTTCCGAAAGATAAGTCCATCATCAGCCTTGCACCGGGAGATAAGAAAAAGAGAGGTACGCATTTTGATCTGGGAATGATCATAGCGCTTCTGTTCCAGACGGATCAGATCTCGCCCAAGAACCTGGCAGATTATGCATTCATAGGTGAACTTGCTTTGGATGGAAGGATCAGGCCCTGCAACGGGGTGTTGTCAATGGTCACAGAGGCAAGAAAATGTGGCGTAAAGGCAGTGGTTGTTCCTTTCGAGAACCGACAGGAGGCGTCTTCGGTATCCGGAATTAAAGTGTGTCCCGTGAAATCGCTTCAGGATACCGTAAGATTTCTGGAAGGAAAGTATGACCTTTCAAAGCAGGATGGAGAAAGCAGCAGTTCAGAAGCAGGGAGTTCTGCGAATGCAGTTGCCGGTAAACCGTGTGATGGGTGCGAAACATTCAATGATGACATAGACTTTTCAGATGTAAAAGGGCAGGATGAACTTGTTGAAGCAATTGTCCTTGGCGCGGCCGGCGGTCACAATATCCTAATGTTGGGAGAACCGGGATGTGGGAAAACTATGATAGCCCAACGTATTCCCACGATACTTCCGCGGATGACAGAGAAAGAGTCGCTGGAAGTTACAAAAATACACAGTATTTCCGGACTTTTGGATGCCGGTGCAGGACTGCTTAAGATGAGGCCGTTTCGCGCACCGCATCATAATGTTTCTCTTAACGCCCTCATTGGTGGAGGCAGCTATGCCCAGCCGGGAGAGGTTTCGCTGGCACATAACGGGGTGCTGTTTTTAGATGAACTGGCAGAGTTTTCACGAAGTACACTGGATGCTCTGCGTCAGCCGATGGAGGATAAGAGGGTTACGATTTCGAGGGTAAACGGTACGAATTCATACCCTGCCAATTTTATGTTTGTTGCCGCAATGAACCCCTGCCCATGCGGGTATTATCCATCTAAGAAATGCAGATGCACAGATTATGAAATCATCCATTATCGAGGGAAGATTTCGGGACCGATCCTGGAACGTATAGACATTCAAAAAAGTGTTGCGCATGTTGATTATTTCGAACTGAATGATAATAAGAGCAGTCTGTCATCGGATCAGCTTAGGGAAAGAGTTGAAAAAGCACGAAAGATCCAACAGGAGCGTTTTATGGATGATCATCAGGTGAATTGTAATGCCCAGATGACGACGACAATGATCGCCAAATACTGTAAGCTTGATGAAGAATGCACACAGATGCTGAAGTCAGCCAGTGAGAAGTATGGATACAGTGCCAGGGTAATCCATAAGCTTCTCCGGCTTGCAAGAACAAGTGCAGACTTGGATGGCGCAGAGAATATCAGGAGGGAGGATATTACAAGGGTACTTGGCTGCCGTGATCTTGATGTGACCAGCAGTCAAATGTACGCTATAACCTAAATCTGACGAATGACTGACATTGAAGAAGAAAAAATAATAAAATATATAATGCTCACTCAGATGAAGGGCTTTGGACCGGTGACACAAAACACCCTGCTTGATGTATGCGGCGATATAGAAAGCTGCTTTACAGAAGACAGTAATTATCTTTTTGAACATGAAGATATAGCTAAACGAATCGGGAAAAGGCGAATAGAAAAACTCTTGATACAAAAAGCAGACCGAAAACTTAGGGAGCAGGC
>ONVB01000155.1 GCA_900321145.1 uncultured Eubacteriales bacterium
AGTTCTTCTGTGTAGTCTGTTCCGCTTTCCTCGTCAGTCTCTGCTGTGCCTTCTTCAACATCTTTTTCACTGATGTTGTTTGCATCGTCCTGCTCGGGATACTCTGCATGCTCTTCCGTTTTTTCATCCGGGTCGGCCTGTCCGGCTCCATCTATGTCGTCCGACTTGTTCTCTTCAGGATCGCCCGTTTTTTTCTTCCCGTTTCTCTTTCTCTTTCTTTTTACAGCTTGTTTATATTCTCTTTTATACTTTACTTTGACTTCTTCCGTGTCGTCTTTTGTATCGTCTTCAACAGTCTCTTCAGTCTTTTCTTCGTTCTTGGCCTCGGCCGTTTCTGCAGCCTTCTCCCCGGTTTCGATCTCAGCCGTCTCTTCGGTCTTATCCTCAACTGTTTCCGCAGACTTTTCTTCCGCAGTCTTTACTTCCACAGTCTTTTCTTCTGCAGTCTCTTCAGCCTTATCTTCGGTCTTGTCAAAAGCTTTGTCTTCAGACTTGTCCTTCGAGGCGTCCTCCTCACTGCTCTTAAGCGCTGCCTCCGCAGCGGCCTTGGCTTCTTCCTTGGCCTGCACCTTAAGGAATCTTCTCACCTTTCTGTTGGAGACACTGTAGTCATCCACCATCTCGGTGATCCTTGCCTCAGCCGGATGAACTCTCTCATCGTCGGCCTTAAGCTGCCTTTGTTCTTCTATCCTCAGCTCCATGAAGTCGGGGTCGTCATCCTCCCTTTCCTCGGAAGCATATACATCAAGAAACTTATCAGGCTCTGTCTCGCCGTCCAAAATGCTCTGCATCCGTCCGGCATATCTTGTATTCTTAAATGTTGCCGAGAATATCTCGCAAAGAACCGAAGCTTTTTCCTTTTCTCCTGCCTTGACATACAGCAGGAAAAGCTCGAAGCTCAGATCGTAATCCAAGTTCTGAGCATACTGTTCCATGTATTCGAGGAGTTCCCTGCTGTCGGCACCCTCTGCCTTTTTCCACAGGTACTCCATCTCTCTCTTTCCGGCTTCGTCCTCGCCAACCTCGAACTCGTATATCTCCTTATAAGTCTCGGCAAGCTTTCTGATGCCGAGTCTCAGATACAGGTCTGTCAGGTCAAGAAGGACTCTCTTTCCGCCCGGCGCAAGTCTGTGCGCCATGACCAGAGGACTTCTCGCGTCCTCATTTCGTCCCTCTTTAAGATATATCTCGCCGCAAAGTCTTAAGAATTGCGGATTAAGTGACTTCGTCAGATCCTGGCTGTCGATGATGTCAACACATAAGCTGTATTCTCTTTGATTAGCCAGTTCCTTTATCTTATTCACACTGGCCATACTGAGTCCCTGACTCATAACACCTACTCCTAATGCTCTTCAAATACTTTCTCAACTTTTTCGATAACCGTATCCTTCATGTTTCCTCTTGTCCTCTCATACTGAATACCGGACTCCATGATCTCAAGCAGCTCCATACGATACTGGTTATCTATCTCCTTGATGTATTCCATGAGCACATCCTTTATCTCAAGAACATACTCCTTGGTCTTCATCTTCTCTATCATCTCATCAGGATTAAATGTAGAGTGGCTCTTCATATCCTCCTGCTTTCTTCGGCATATGATACACTCGTCTGTACCCGCTTCATTGACATAACCGCAGTTACATGTCCAGATCATGCCGTCCGTAGCATATTTTGCAACAGCATCTATTCCTCTCTTCTCCTTTAACGAAGCAAGTCTGTGAAGAGGAACCTCAACATTTATCGGATTATCGTTAACGGCAAATACACCGCGTCCGGTCACATACTTGGCTATGATGACCTTCGCATCCTTTATAAGCATGATATCTTTTGCCGGAAGCTTGATCTCCATCTGGTTTGACTTGATAAGCGATACATTTCCCTTATCAAATGACAGATCCAGATTCTTCAGAAGAAGCTTCTCTTCATAGAGATTGGTAAGCTCGACATCACATCTTATGGCAAGTATGTCATCCTGATTATAGTTGAAGAACTCAACACTCAGCGATACGTCCTTATTGACCGCATCAAGGTGAATCCTGACCGGTCTCGGAACGAGTCTGTTATAATAATTGGTTACATAGAGTTCTTTATGTATGAGTTTATCCTTTGATTCCTTCTTTTTAAGTTTGACTGCTGTACCGGAAGCGATCGTTCCGACCGAATAAGTTGAAAACTGTGTATAATTAAGCGTCATACCTATGATTGCGTCAGCCTTGCGCTTTTCCGCCGCCTTGACAAGCGCCTCAACCACCGACTCGTTCTGAGCTTCGAGCTTGCTCGTAAGCTTCTCGCTTTCGGCATCGGACATCTCTGTCACGCCCTGCGCAATACCTTTAAAGAAATTAGAACCGATAACCGTCTGAGAATTCACAAAGCCCAAATACTCAGTGATCTCATAACCGTCAAAACCATACCCCGATGTAACCATGATTTCAGACATAAAAGACATCCTCCTAAAAATCGCATAAAATAAAATCGGATGTGCACAGTACCGATGAATACTCGCACATCCAAAATTATATCACAAAGCGAAAGATAATAAAAGCATTTTTCTTTAACTATTTACAAAGGTCTGATATCCGTATTTTCATACTTGTAGAAATAATACTCAAGGCTGAAATATGTATGCTCTTCGCTGTCATCAACTATCTTCCAGTTGTCAAGCTTATCGAGATTCGGGAAAAATGTATCGGCTTCATAAGCATAGTCGACCTTTGTCACATGGGCATATCTGCAGTAAGGATATAAAAGCTCGTAGACCTTGCCTCCGCCCACGCAGTATACATCCTTCCCGGCAGCTTCCACTTCTTTTACAGCCGCCTTGAGCTCATCAATGTCGTGAACTATCGTGGCGCCCTTTGCGATAAAATTCCTGTCGGAAGTGATTACTATATTTTCACGCCCCTTGAGAGGCAGACCGTTTGGAAATGTCGAAAGAGTTTTGCGACCGACCACTATGGCATGCCCCATGGTAACCTGCTGGAAGAACTTCCTGTCCTCGGGTATAGCCACGTGCTGATCACCCTTCAACCCTATCGCCCAGTTATTATCTACACAAACTATCAAATCCATCTGTTATCTCCTTAAAATACCATTGTTCATCCGGCTCGGCTACCTTTTTTCGTGTTTTCCGCTGTTTTGGTAGCCGACACTTTTATACTGCGATCGGGATATCCTTGACCTGCGGGCCGGTTTCATAGTTTTCTATAACAAAATCGTCAGGTGTAAATTCATAGAAGTCTGTCTTCTCCGGATTCAGAGTAACCTTGGGTGCCGGGAACTCCGGACGTGAGATCAGTTCCTCCACTATAGGCACATGCCTGTCATAGATATGCGCGTCAGCTATCACATGCACAAGCTCTCCCGGTTTAAATCCTGTCGCCTGCGCTATCATCATAAGAAGTGCCGAATACTGCACCACGTTCCAGTTATTTGCCGCAAGCACATCCTGAGAACGCTGGTTCAGGATTGCGTTCAGACGGTCGCCGGTCACATTAAATGTCATGCTGTAAGCACAGGGATATAAGTTCATCTCGCTTAAGTCGGCATGAACATACATATTGGTCATAATACGGCGGGAATAAGGATTGGTATTAAGATCGAAGAGGACTCTGTCGACCTGGTCCATATCGCCCTCCTTATAATGATGCTTAACTCCCATCTGATAGCCGTAAGCCTTTCCGATAGAACCGTTCTCATCGGCCCATTCATCCCATATATGACTCTTTAAGTCATTGATATTGTTTGACTTCTTCTGCCATATCCAAAGCACCTCGTCGATAGCCGATTTTATATAGGTTTTTCTCAGGGTTATCGCCGGAAATTCCTCAGCGAGATCATAACGGGCCACAACTCCGAATTTCTTGATCGTGTAGGCGAAGGTACCGTCCTCCCACTTGGGTCTGACCTTCTCGCCCTCGGTCGAAAAACCGTTATCGAGTATGTCACGGCACATAGCCTTGAATAACACATCTGCCTTACTCATCTTATCCTCCAAAAAATAGTAGACCTGCCAACTATTAGGCTGACAGGTCTACATTGTTACCTTTAAGTACTGAGCCCTCTAAGCTTTTTCTGTTTTTCTCATAGGGGTTTTCTTTGCTATACTCTATCATGGTGTTCGTTGTGCCGCCCTCCACATAGGGCTTGCCACACTCGGGACACACTGCCATCTTCAGGGTTACCGTGGCCGACAGAAGCTTGGCTCCCGGCTTGCTGCCCTTCTCTCTCGCATTTGACACATGCTCCTGCTCATGAGCCATAACTCTTGAGAACGAAGCCTCCGGGGAAATGTGTGCCGCCGACTGAAAAGAAACATCCGTCTCATCCGAACCGTCCTTATACTTCCTTGCTGCACAGGTCTTACACTCAACCTTACCGACACGCGAAGCACTGTCAACAGAATTGTCCGTGTTGACAGGAGTGACCCGACCGACATTCGATACAGGAATTGTGTAATTGTTGCTCATGCCCGATATAAACATACGCAACACCCCTTAAGATTATAGTTATTCAAATTATACTACTGCAAACAGTAAAACACAAGAAAAAATCTTCACTATAAACACAGTCGTTTTACGTATCAGACATCATCAGCAAGTTGACTAATCGGTGGCTGTTGCTAAGGTATCGGCCAGTGCCGTGTCGCTGAACAGAATGTCTGCACTGTATAGATAAAGCACATCGGTAACAGCATATGTATTCATGGCAACCCCGATGTCGTCATAGTAATAACGCGGATCGACAAGCACTATGCGATCGAAGTACGGGGTTAAGAACTGTACAAACGAATTGGCGTAGGAATCCTTGAATATAAGAAGGTTCCTGCCGGTCTGAGCCGTGGTTTCAATCTCAACCAAGGCGTGGTTACCTCCGAAGAACACGGTATACTTATCCTTCTTGTCGAGCATCTCCTTGTTGAACATGGAGCGTGTCTTCACACCCTCGTCGGGGTAGTTCACGGTATAGATTGACTCCGTTCCGATGGGTTCATACACATTGATCACATCGCTTGATCGCATATCTCCGCTCCGTGAAGAAAGCGTTCCCTTGAAGTCCTCGGTTACGGTATGCGGAATATAAGCAACGCCGGAGTTGTCGACTCCGAGTGTTTGAGCCGCGGTATTGAACACTGTCAGCGCACCCTCGCTGGTCCAGTGATGGTCAGTGTGATAGTAGAGGTCGCCGCGCTTACCGTTCTTATATGCATTTCTCAAGGCAAATGCAGCGTCCACAGACTGTATATGCGGTGCCAGGGTCTTGACAAATGCATCTATCTCGGCGAGCTGATCATTTACGGGCGCTCCTATCGGAAGCTTCTCCTTCATAACGGCCGCCGCATCCGGCACGATGATCGTATACATATTTACATCCGGGTAAGCATCCGAGAAAGCATTGATGCTGTTCAATGTAGCGTTGACGGCATCCCTGTCGGGCTCCGTCGGAGCTGTAAGAAGGTAATCCCCGGTTCCTACATAGACATCCGAGAACTCTCGCTTTCCGACCACGTAATTCGTATAGAACTTCAGCCTGATCCATACATTTCTCATAAGAAACTGGTCCGAATAATAGGAATCAAAATCCTTGAAGAAGCTGCCATCGGCAAGTGCCTCCATCTTAATCTTCGGGAGCTGCTTTAAGCTTCTGTTCTCCTCATCGGAGTAAGCCTTGTTCGGGACAAAGAAATTGATGATCACAGCCACGAACAAAAGGGTATAGAAAATAATGCTGACATCCTGGTGGTGCCGGCTTCTCTGTGAGAATTCTTCTTTATTCAATTCATCGTTTTTAATTTCATTCATAATGCTTGTTAAGATTCTTCCTGTTGCTTCGCTCAGAATGACACCGGATCATTCTGTTAAAACTTAAAGTACAGGAAGGTCGTGTAGGTGCTTCCTATAATGCCGGAGACCGCAAGGATCATAAGAACAACCGCCGCGACCACTGAGAGCACTCTCCATACTCCGCCCTTCTCGTAGGCGAGCTTATCATGAAGCAGCTTCGGGAACGGAGTTGCCAGCGCGATCGCCACGATCAGCAGGAACAGATTATCGAAGAAGAGGAAGAAGGCCGTCTTATCAAAGAAGCCGAGTCCGTCCGCTCCGAACATCTCCATTATGTAGTACAGGGCGTCCGGTAGTGAAGCCGAGAAGAAGAACACCCACCCCACGAAGGCGATAAAATCTGTGATAATTATCCTGATCACCGACGGGATGCCATCGAAGCTGTCCTTTATGACAAACCTCTCTAAAATCACGAAAAAGCCGTGATACAATCCCCAGACCACAAAGTTACCGGTCGAGCCGTGCCAGATTCCGGTCAGCAGCCAGACCACAAGCAGGTTCCTGAGCAGCATAGCGCTGCTTACCCTGTTTCCGCCGAGCGGAATATATACATAATCCCTGAACCAAGCCCCGAGGGAGATGTGCCACCTGCGCCAGAATTCCGAGATACTCTTCGACATATAGGGATAATCAAAGTTCTTGTCAAACGAAAAGCCGAACACCTTCGCAAGTCCTATCGCCATATCCGAGTAACCCGAGAAGTCATAGTATAGCTGCAGTGAATAGAATATCATTCCGAGCCAGGCAGTCGCACCCGATATCAGATTAAGCTCCGTCACACTTGCAAAAGCGACACCTAAGTTATCCGCGATAAGCACCTTCTTAAACAAGCCCTTCAAGAAGAGCGCAGTACCGTCCGAAATGTTCTCGAAATCAAACCTGAGCGAATCAAGCTGCTCGGAAAAATCGGCATACTTGACGATTGGTCCTGAGGTCACCTTCGGGAAGAAGGACACATACAGAGACAGCTTGAACGGATTCTTCTCCGCCTCAGCCTTGCCATAGTAGATATCAAACAGGTATGAAAGCTCCGAAAATGTATAGAAAGATATACCAAGCGGAAGTCCCGCCCCGCTGTACTTATATACGCACAGAAGTGCTATGTCGCAGGCTACCGCAAAGGCAAGCATAAGCTTGGCCTGCTTATGCCTCTTCCCCTGCTTTAAGAAGAAAAGCTCCGCTCCCGCTCCGTAGTGGAAGGCTATGGTCATGAGCAGCAAAACAAGCTCCTTGGGCCCACCCCAGCCGTAAAACAAAAGACCAGTCACGAACATGACCGCAAGCTTTCCCCTGCCCGGTATAAGTACATAGAGCAAAACCGCAAGGGGCAATATCATAAATAAGAATGATACACTGTTAAATGACATAATGTATTTCTCCGGATATAGTTTCAGTGAATGTAATATATGATTCTTCGCTTCGCTCAGAATGACACTCTGTCTGCACGGTTTCGCTCCGTGATACTTGGCTCAGAAAAGCTTTGAGAAAGCCCCCGAGGCTTTTGTCGGATCCTCCGCAACCACGAAGAGTGCGTAATTCCCCTCGACCCTCAGGATACTGTTGTTCAGAAGCTCCGTCTGGTTGGTGCCATAGCCGTCGAAGCTCTTCTTCTGTGAGGCGAGCCTTCCCTCTATGGCTTTTTTGACTTCACCTGCCTGCTCCACGTTCTTAAGCTTGGCAAGAAATATCTCCTCGGCTCCCATATTCGTGCTCGGGTAGTAAAGAACCACTCCGTCGTACGAATTCGGATCTATACCATAGAGTCTCTTGATCATCTGATTATCGGCCTCGAGCATGGCACTCGTATCGACGGTTTCGAGAACTCCTTTCTTCATGGTCTCGAAAGCAGTTCCGCTCACACCCTTGCCCGAAAAAGAAAGGTATACAAAGAACACTATGCCCCCTAAGGCAACAAGCTTGATCAGCGAATACCACAGGAAGCTACTCTCCTTCACCGTTTCCGCTGTCTTTTTCTGTCCCGTTCTCTGTTCCCTTTGTTCCATGATCCCTGATCTAATCTTCCTTTATTCCATCGTCTCCGGTTACGTCAGTCTTGGTTCCGTCCGTTTCTATATCCTCGTAAAGACCGGCCTCCACATCATACCAGGTGATTATCATATTTGCCGCCCAGTACTGATAGAATTCCTTCTTCACATGTATTCCGTCTATGTCGTAAAGATCGGCATGCTCCTTCATCAGCTCGTCGCAATCCACGAAGGGTATGCCTTTCTCGCGGCACATTTTCCTGACTGCCCTGGAAAAGTTCGGGATCTCCCTCCACTCACTCATCACATCAAAGGCAGGATCTGTCGCCGGAAGAATAGAATTGATATAAAATGTAACGCCCGGCAATTCCTTCTGCACCCTGTCGAGTATCTCGGAAAACTCCTTCACATAATCCTCAGGGGTATCCCAATAGCCAATCGAGACATCATTTAACCCGAAACACAGGTATATATGATCAGGAGATACAGCCTTGACACTGTCTAAGTTCGGCTCTATATCTCTTATAGTCCAGCCTCCATCCGCGATCACCCTGTCATCCGGCAGAAAATCATGATAATAAAAGCCCACCGCACGTGAATCACCCATTATTGCATAGTCCTCGAACAGAGTCCATACATCGGTACTGCCGTCCGTAAGGCTTTTTACCCTCGCATCCCTCTGAGCCTTTATATCCTCACGTCTTTTCTCGCTCCTGATCTTGTCAACCTCAGCGACATCCCTGCTCTCAAGGCGCTCTATAAAAGCCCTGCCACTCTTCTCGGCATCTGTAAGTTCACGAACATCTGCGGGCATAAAATGGACGGCGGTTATAAAAAGTATAACCACCGCCATCACAATATCCATTATTAAAAATACTCTCTTAAAGGCTTTCATCAGTCTATATGCGCTTTAAGCTCCTCTGCATCGTTGTTAAGATCATCTACCAAACCGTTGATATGTTCAACTATCTGCTGGTTTGATTCGCTTATGCTCAAAGTCTCGGTTGCATGAGCCGTAACCTCCTCGGTCATAGCCGAGATAGTCTCTATGCTTCTCATGATCTCCTCATTTGAATTGGCAAGCTTTTCAACCAGCTCGTCAAGAGTGCTCGACTGGTTATGGATATCGTCCACATTCTCGGAGATAACCACAAAGCTCTTCGCTGTCTCTTCGGCACATGCACTCTCATCCTCACCGACCTTGAGCAGATGCTCTATGGTGGCAACCATGTTGTCGATCTGTGCGGTTATATCCTGTATAAGTCTGTTGATATCATTTGTAGCATCCGTAGTCTGACCGGAAAGATTCGATATCTCCGTAGCGACTACGGAGAAACCGCGTCCCGCATCTCCCGCACGCGCTGCCTCTATGGAAGCATTGAGAGCAAGAAGACTGGTCTGCGAAGCAACATTCTGGATCATCTCTGTTATGCTGTTCATCTGAGACGCCTTGTCCTTGAAGGTATGTATAGCGGCTGCAACATCCTTGCCGGCTGTATCTACCTGGTCTGTAAGTCCGTCCATGCGTTCTATATTCTGCCTTCCGGCCTCAACAGCATTAAATGTAGTCTGCACACGACCGTTCAATGTCTCGGCAACCTCTGAAACAAGCTTTATATGCTCCTGAATCTGCTCAGTCATAAGCAGCTGTCCCTGTATAGCATCAGATGATTCGGAGGTTCCCATATTTACCTCATTCATCGACTGAACCGTACTGTCAACAGATCTCTTAAGATTGTCCATCTCACCCGTTACGGTAGAAACCGTATCGGTCATCTTACCCGATACATCAAGCACATCCATAAGCAGTGTCTCTGTCTTGCCCTGCTCGATAAGAAGTCTTGCTCTTCTTATCTTGGAATACTCCTCCGACTTTGCGGAAGAAACAATAAA
>ONVB01000260.1 GCA_900321145.1 uncultured Eubacteriales bacterium
CCCGGCGAGGGCTTGCGAAGCAACAGGAAGGATTTCAGATTTTGGAGGAAAAAATATGGTAGAGTTTAAGCGTGTTCGTCTTGAGAAGGCTTATGAGTCAAGGCTTGTCGAGGCATATAAAGATTATCTTATCACTCCCGAGGGAGAGGAGGTCTGCTTTGACCTTCTGCATCATAAGAGCGGAGGAGGCTCGGGAGTGCTTTTGGTTGACGAGGAAGAGAATACATACCTTGTAAAGCTCTATAGGAATTCTGTCAATAAAGCGGTTCTTGAGATACCTGCGGGAGCTTACAGCTTTATAGGAGAGTCGGGAGAAGTGTGTGCTGTGAGAGAGGCAGAGGAGGAGACGGGTTATATTCCTCAGAGAATGATCCATGTGTCAAATATGGTCTCATCTATCGGAACCTACGACGAGACAACGGATGTGTTTATCGGTCTTGATCTAAAAAAGGGGAAGCAAAAGCTCGATCCGACCGAATATGTGGAAGTTATAAAGATGAGTATAGACGAAGCGTTTGCTTTGGTGGAGGACGGAACCATAATCGACTCTAAGACCGTGGCAGCTTTATATGCATATAAATATAAAAAGCTGACGGGTGAACTGTGACAAATTATATGTGGAAATCATCAACTTAAAGTATTATAATGGTTAATAGTGCATTGCACACATAGTGTACGTGTTGCGTATTATGAGTCGGGGGCAAAAAACCTTTTGACCCCGGCATCATTATAATTAAAGGTAGTGTTATTTTATAGAAGAGTCTTCGGCATTTTACGGTCGATAATAACGATCGATTGTTTCGACAAGTGAAAGATCGGGGAAGCTTAAGGGGAGGAAGTATAAGATGTATTGCAGGGTATGTGGCGCAGATAATGCAGATGATGCAAGATTTTGCAGGGTATGCGGTGCGGAGCTGATAGGCGGATTTTCAGCTCCTCCGTCAGAGGATGATATAGATGATACTCCGACCGAGATACTTACCGGACCCGATCCGGGTACAAGTGTATTTGACGATCGGAAAACGGTAGCTTTCGGTAGCGGAAGCAGTATGGGACAGACCGGATTTCTTACCGATCAGACTGGGTATCCTCAGGGACAGTCGGGCCCGATTCCGGGGCAGACCGGTATGATTCCCGGACAGCCGGGAGTGCCTTACAGACCTCCGGTTAATCCCAAGGGTGGTAAGAAGACAATTCCCTGGATCTATGCACTCGTCGGTGTAGCGGCATTAGCTGTTATAGCAGCTGTTGTTATTGTGATCCTTATGAACAAAAAAGATAAAGACAGTTCTGCTACAGAGGTGGCGGGGTCAACGGTGGTGACAACTGCTGAGACAGCAAAGGAAACTACCGAGGAGAAAACGACGAAGAATACTACAGAGAAAACTACTGAGGCAACCACTGAGGAAAAGGTTGCGGAAGCGCATGTAACCTATCGTACTTATGTACAGTCCAAGGGCTGGCTTGAGTGGGAGAAGGATGGAAAGGAAGCAGGAACACAGGGAGAGTCAAAGCGTATCGAAGCGTTCCAGATGAAGCTTGAGGATCTCAAGCATGTTGATGGCGGAATCACCTACAGAGCATATGTCTCAGAAGAAGGCTGGCTTGACTGGGCAAGCAATACCGAGCAGGCGGGGAAAAAGGGTGAAGGCAAGAGTGTTGAGGCGCTGGAGATTAAGCTTACCGGAGAAGTAGCTGATTCATTTGATGTATACTACTGTGTATATGCCCAGGGACAGGGCTGGCTCGGCTGGGCTAAGAACGGAGAGTCCGCAGGTACAAGCGGCATGGGCAAAAGAGCAGAGAGTGTAAAGATAGAGCTTGTGAGCAAGAAGGACGGTAAGGTGCCTGAACCAATGAGTGATAAGAAAGCATTCATCGAGGGTCAGGAAGAAACTACCGAAGAAGCCAAGGAATCAGAAAATAAGGAGATGACTCAGGAAGAGATAGTTGCCATGTATAAGGCTTACAGGGATGTGTTAAGATCGGAGCAGTGTATAAAGGATACAGGTGTTACATCAGCACTTATAGACCTGACAGGTGACACCTATCCGGAGCTTATATACGAAAGAAAATCAGAGGATTCAACGGAGAGGACTGATCTTCTTATCCTAACCTATGCAGGCAGTGAGCTTAAGACTATTCATAAGGAGAGTTTCGATTCGGATTTTTCTCACGAGTATTATATCTTCGGTAAGCAGGGAGATCCTGCCCTTTACCAGATGTGGCTGGAAACATACGAGAACGGCGATTCGGTTACCTTCTATAAGCTTGAACCGACTGATAAAGGTGAGATAGTCGATAAGGCAATAGTTTATCGCGACTTTGAGGAAGGAACCGCTGGTTTCTATGATGACGAAGATAAACCGATAGATGAAGATGCTTACAAGAGTGCTACGAAAGAGTTTTTCTCCGGAATAGATAAAGTCATAACGTATTCCGGACAGATCAAACAGATTACAATTGGCGAAGAGGAGGTAATAGACTTACAGCAGGCAGAGTGTATCGGAGGAACTCCGGATGATTTAGCAAACTACTTAAGCTCCTTTATAGCAGAGTAAATAGTTTACATAATTGTAATATCTATTCATGAAAAGAACCGTATTTTGATAATACGGTTCTTTTTCTTTTGACTCTTTTAACCCTATATATAGAGTGCTTCTATGATAAAATACGCTATATTGTAGTATTACAAAAGAGTTACAAAAATGTTAAAAAAATCTTAAAAAGTATTTGATTTTATGTAAATTAGAGATTATAATAAGTCTTGCATATCGCTTAGAAAAAGAGGGTTCCTATGAATGCTTATGTAGAAAATTATGTAAATTATCTGAATAATGAAAAGAGGTCGAGCGCCAATACTGTGGCTTCCTATATAAGAGATTTGAACAAACTGTTTGAATATCTTGAGGAGAAGGGCGCAGGTGACATAAATGATGTTACTGAGTCGGATATCACCTCTTATATAATGAAGCTTGAGGAGACGGGGATGTCTCATGCCACGATCTCGAGAAGTATTTCATCCATAAAGTCATTCTTTATGTATCTCTTCAGAAAAGGAATCATTCATGAGGACCTGACTGACAAGCTTAAGTCTCCGAAAGTTGAGAAGAAGATACCGGACACTCTGTCCATAAAGGAGATCAACCTGTTGCTGGAACAGCCAAAGGGATCCGGAGCTAAGGAGGTAAGGGATAAGGCTATGCTTGAATTGCTCTATGCTACCGGCATGAGAGTATCGGAGCTTATTTCCATCAAAGCTGCGGATGTCAATCTTCAGTTTGGATTTATCATATGCAAGGATGCGAACAAGGAGAGAGTTATCCCTATAGAGCAGATAGCGGAGGAGGCTCTTAAGAAATACATGGAAGATGTCAGAAAGAGCATATGCGGCGAATCGGATTACCTGTTTGTAAACATGAAGGGCCAGCCGATGTCACGCCAGGGCTTTTGGAAGCTGATCAAGGCCTATGCACTTAAGGCGGGTATAGATAAGGATATCACTCCTCATATGATCAGGCACTCCTTTGCGTCACATTTGGTGTCAAACGGAGCAGATTTAAAGGCGGTGCAGGAGATGCTCGGACATTCCGATATCTCGACTACCCAGATATATTTAAGAAGCCGCCAGAGCAGGCTCAAAGAGGAATATGAAAAGGCTCATCCGCGAGCAAGGATGAGAGCATAAAAAAGTGTCATCCTGAGCGACAGCGAAGGATCTTATGATAAGATCCCTCACTTCGTTCGGGATGACACTTTTTAATATATCTTCTTCATATTCTCAAGCTTAGCGCCCATATTCGAGAGCATAAGGTCGAGTATTGTTATCGCGCACATGCTTTCCACGACAACCACGGCTCTCGGTCCGATGATGGGATCGTGTCTTCCTTTTATGGCGAGGGTTACATTTTCGTGATCCTTGTTAACGGTCTGCTGTTCACTGAAGATGGAGGGCGTAGGTTTAAATGCTGCGCGCAGGATAAGCTTGCTTCCGTCACTGATACCTCCGAGTATTCCGCCGGAGTGGTTGGAAAGCTTTCTGATCGAGCTTCCGTCGGATGAGAATGAGTCGTTGTTGACAGAGCCGCGGTTTCTCGCTGCTTTCGTACCGTCACCTATCTCGACGGCTTTCACTGCTCCGATGGACATAACGGCGTAGCTAAGCCTTGCATCGAGCTTATCGAAAACCGGATCTCCTATACCTGTCGGAAGACCGCTTACC
>ONVB01000245.1 GCA_900321145.1 uncultured Eubacteriales bacterium
CATTTGTCAGTCTGGATAAGTCGATGGAGTCGGAGGAAATCCTGTTTGACTTCCTTATGGGACATTATTTTGTGCCGAGCAACGTGTACCGGGTTATCGTTGATATGCTTTCCGTAAGGGAGAGACGAAAGGAACTCATCGAGAAGTATCCGGAGAACTTTATAGATCATATAATCAACAATTCCATTTATTCCGACAGGATAGACTACACCTGCTTTGACAATGTATCGGATGATGTGGATGCGTATATCAGCGCATATTACCACTTGAACGAGATGATAAACAATTTCGAAGTCGGAGAGCAGGAAAAGCTATTAAGGGAGCTTAAGGGTTTTGAGACCTCACATCCTCATCTTTCCGCGCTGGAGTACTATCACCGCCTTCAGGTTATATTCAAGGAAACAGAGATTGAAGATGAGGAAAAAAAGGATGAAGCCAAGGTGAGGATCGGGGATCTAAAAGCAGCGGCTGAAGAGGAGCTTGCCTTGAATCCGGGCGTGAGACCATATATTGAGCTGGTTGCGGAGCTGGCATTCATCGTAGAGGAGTATGACAGAGCCGATGAGCTCTTTACGCAGATCTGTGAGATGGATGATAAGGCGGTAAGTGCTTTAAGAAGGCTGGCACAGGTCAAGCTTTGTAAAGGTGAGTTTGAGAAGGCGAGGGATCTCTTTATGGATGTTCTCGATTCGGATCCTTATGACGGAGTTGCGGTCGACGGTATGATGCAGGCAAATGTGGGTATCATGGATACCTTAAAGCTTAAGATTCAGGAGGATGAGACTCTTGAACAGCCCAAGCTTGAGCTTGCGTGGTGCTACTACCGAAACAGTATGTTTGACGAAGCGCTCGAGATGCTTAGGAGCTACACACCGACCGAGAACACTCCCGAATACTACAACCTTTTGGGACGTAACTATCTGTATAGCGGGCATTATAAGAAAAGTATAGAGTGCTTTAAGCGTTGCCGCAGGGAAATCGAGAAGATCGAACCGGCAGAAAGAAGTGATAAGGATAAGAACAGATATCAGTTCTCGCTTTATTTCATCGGCGAAGCGCTTATCAGACTTAAAAAATATGATGAGGCAAGGGAGTACCTCGAAAAGGCTGTTTCCAAGGAGCATGACGGGATCATATGTACTTATGAGGCCTTGTGCAGGATGGAGTATGAAAGCGGAAACTACAGCGAGTCCGTCAGATGGTGTGAGAAGACACTTGACAGAGATCTTTATAACTATATTGCGCGTATGTTCATGGCGAAGAGTCTGTACGAACTTGATGAGTTATCCGAAGCAATCTCTGCCTGTGAAAACGTACTTGCTCTTTATCCGACGGCTGCCGAGGCCTGTGAGCTCGAGATAAAGATATATCTTGAATATGACAAGGATGAGGAAGCGGAGGCGGTCATCAGGCGCTACGAGGAGCTTGATTCGAGAAGCGACAGGGTAAGCCTTCAGAAGGCCAAGCTGCATTACAGAAAAAGAGAATATGAGGAGTCCATGCGTATACTGGATGATATCATAGCAGCAAAGGGTGATGAAGAGCTTGGTACCGACCTGGACGATTACTATGCTGTATATATGCAGCAGGGCATAAACAGCGATGTCACCGGTGACTGGAAAAGGGCTATGAAGCTCTTTAAGGAAGCTGCCAAGGAAAAGAGTGCGACTTACTATCCGCTTTTATATATAGCTGATATATGTCATGAGCATTACGACTTCAAGCAGGCCGTAAAGTATTACGGCAGACTCCTTGAGAAGGCAGAAGCGCCGCTCATGAGGCAGAGAGCCTACGAGGGAATGGCTGCGTCTTTTTCCTGTGACAGGCTCTATAAAGAAGCCGAAGAAACCTATATAAAGCTGGAGCAGGAACTCGGGTTTGGCGGTAACGACGGCGAAAGTCGATATCTGATAGACCATGCCGAGCTTTATGTGAGAATGGGAGAGCTTGACAAGTGCATCAGATTGCTCGAGGATTGTGCAGGTTCTCCGTATGCAAGCGACAGGCTCGTACAGAGCTGCATAGGAAATCTGTGTTGCTTTCTGGGAAATGAAGGGCATATCGCGAAGTCACGCGAAGCCTTCGAGCGTGCTATAGAGCGTCATCCCGATGATTATCTTGCATATAATTCGATGGGATCGGTTTACCTCGATCACGGGATGATCAAAGAGGCGGAGGAACTTTTCAGAAAGAGCTACGAGATCGATACGGAGCACGACAGCTTCGCGGCCGTCTCGCTGCTTTGCGCGATCGCTTTCCGTGATGATATAAACAAGGATGAATATAAGGAGATAGTTGAACTTGCAGAAGCGAGTCTTGAGGATGATCAGAATCCGTATATTATGTACAGAAAGGCGGAGTATCTGTATTTTACCGGAGGGGATTTGAACGAGGCGCTCGCGCTGGTCAAGGCTTCGATCAACGACAGACTGAAGGCGTATGAAACATTTACGGGCAGGCACGATGCCTGGTGTGTGCTTGGAGATATATATGCAAAACTCGGAGAGCACGGGAATGCGGTCGATGCATACAGTGAGGCTATAAGAATATTTGGCCACCACGCGCTTTATACCGACAGATTACTTAAAGAGAAGGAGAAGCTGTAAATGGTTGTTTCAAATGATGAAAGGCTTGACGAAAGATTCTGCGTTGAAAGGCAGATATTCTACTCTGATTTCGACGCAAGCGGAAATATGCGTGTCTCGAGGCTTGGCAATTACTTTCAGGAGTGTATAAATGCTCATTCGCAGGCTATAGGCAGAGGGATAGATTACTGTGTCAGTACCGGCAGAACCTGGTATGTGATCTCATGGAACATAGAGGTCAAGAGACTCCCGAAGATGTATGACAAGGTCAGACTCTACACCTGGGGCTATGCATATAAGCGATCCCTCGGACAGAGAAATGTGATCATGAAGGATGAAAACGGTGAGACGCTTGCGGTAGGAGATTCGCTTTGGTCGCTGATGGATATCAACAAGGGTACACCGCTTCGTATAGAGGACTCGGACATGGAGGGGTATGTGATCTACCCGCGGTCGGAGGAGATGACCTACTACGGAAGGCATATAGAGCTTGACGGCAGGTTTGATATGATAGACGGGATAAGGACAAGACGCTGGATGATAGACTATAACGGTCATGTATCAAATGACAGCTTTATAGCCATTGCTTCAGAGTATGTTCCGGCTGGTAAGCGTGTTACCAGGATCAGAGCCGAGTACCGCGCACAGGCTAAGTACGGCGAGATGCTCACGGCATATTGCACGCTCACGAAGGATAACGATCAGATAATCAAGCTGTGCGGTGAGAGCGAGGAGGACGTAAGGTGCGTGGTAGGATTCTCGCTGGAGTGATCTGCGGGGAGGACGTAAGGTCGTGGCGGACTTTTCACCGAAGCGACTTGTGAGGATTGGAATATATGCTTAAAATATGAATAATGGTTGTCAGATCAGTATCATTATTATCAGCTTTTTGGCTCGATGCGGTAAAAATCAACAACACTTTGACTGATATTTCGTCATATTTACAATATTACAAATCAGTTAAAAAAATGTTAATATATTCTCGGAGGACTTGCACCGTAAGACATGACTTTTGGGATGGAGCATGTGTTGCGGCAAGGTTTGGAGTTGACGGTTTTGTTTGAGTTCGGATGGGAGATGAAAGGAATTGTTTAAGACAGGAGACTACGTTGTAAGGGCTAACAAAGGGATTTGCGAGGTAGTCGATGTGACGCACATCGAGACGAAAGGCTACGATCCGGAGACACTTTATTACATTATGAGCCCCATATTGGACAAGGGTTCAAAGCTCTTTATACCGACCGAGGTAGGCGACCAGACCTTCAGATATGCGCTTTCGAGTGACGAGGCGCAGGATATAATAGAGCGAGTGCCGGATATCGAGGAACAGACGATCACTGATAACAAGCATCGTGAGAATGATTACAAGGAAGCTATCAAGAGCAATAATCCCGAGCGCCTTGTAAGCGTGATCAAGAACATCTATGCAAGGAAAAAAGACAGGCTTAACGCAGGCAAGAAGTCTCTTGCCGTTGATGACAGGTATTTCAAACTGGCAGAGGATCTGCTTTACTCAGAGCTCGCCTTCGCAATCGGTTGCGAGAAGGACGACATCCCAGGGCTTATAGAGGAGAAGATGGCCGCTGTGGCTTAAGCCGTTTTTGAAAAAGAGTACCTTTTGTGAGGTGCTCTTTTTTTGGGGTTGAAAATGAAGAAGATAGAAAGTATACTGTTTTTATGCTTTATTTGAAGAGGTAATCCATGGACAATACATCTGATGAAAGATATATGAGAAGGGCGATAGAGCTTGC
>ONVB01000120.1 GCA_900321145.1 uncultured Eubacteriales bacterium
AAGCGGGATATATGTGAAGGATAAGTCGGGAAATACGGTATATGCCACAAACGCTATAGAGCAGGTAAATTATGTCCTTTACAGTTCACCGGAGCTTGCAAGCGGAGCAAGCATTTCAACCGGTGCTGCAGTTGATGAAAAAGATGACGACACGAGCACAGACGATACGAGCACAGACGACGAGATGAGTGGAGACGACGCAAGCACAGATGATGACACGAGCACAGATGATGACACGAGTGCGGATGATGACACGAGCACAGATGACGACACAAGCGTGGACGAGGTGTCGGTAGCTTATAGGACTTATGTACAGAAGAATGGCTGGATGGGCTTCGTGACAGACGGAACCATGTCAGGGACGGCAGGAAAATCTCTTCGTCTTGAAGGCATACAGATAAAGCTTAGTACGGATGCGGATCTTTCCGTAAATTACAAAACCTACTGTCAGACCTACGGCTGGCTTTCCTGGTCCAAGAACGGTCAGATGAACGGCACTAAGGGTGAAGCCAAGCGCCTTGAAGCGATCAGGATAAAGTTAAGCGGCGCGGATGCTGATAAGTATGATATATACTACAGGGTTCATGCGCAGAGCTACGGCTGGCTTGACTGGGCAAAGAACGGCCAGATCGCAGGCACTATGGGCTTAGCCAAGCGACTTGAGGCGATTCAGATAGTGGTTGTTCCAAAGGGGAGTGAGGCTCCCGCTTCAAGCTATAAGGGTATAAGATCCACGCAGGCAAAAGCCTGCTATAAATAAGAATCGCCGGTCGGGTAGGGGAGAATTTTATCTTCCCTACCCTATTTTTATTGCAATCAGATATTCTATTTCGCGAGACTTCTTGATATAATAGTCGGAAGCGGAGAGCTTTAAGCACCGGAGATTACAAGGAGGATCGGGATGCGTTTTCTTGTTCAGAGAGTAAACAGTGCGGAGGTTGCCGTGGGCGGCAAAGTGATAGGAAGTATAGGGAAAGGTTTCCTTGTTTTTATAGGAGTCGCGGAAGGAGATACCACGGAGATTGCCGACAAGCTTATAAAGAAGCTTATCGGCCTGAGGATATTTGCGGATGCGGAGGGCAAGACAAACCTTGCGCTCGGTGATGTAAGCGGTGAACTGCTGCTTGTGTCACAGTTTACGCTGTACGCGGATTGCAGGAAGGGAAACAGACCGTCGTTTGTAAAGTCCGGAAGCCCTGAAGCCGCGGAGCAGATGTATGATTATATAATCGGTCAATGCAGGACTCTTTCGGCCGCAAAGGTTGATACCGGAAGCTTTGGTGCGGATATGAAGGTCAGCCTTGTGAATGACGGGCCGTTTACGGTTATGCTTGACAGTAACGAAATATGTCGTTGATGGTTGGAATGAGATATTCCATACCTGCAGTATAAGAAAAACATAGGGGTAGGGCGATGAAGAAGGAAGATAAAACCAATGTTATGCGTGTGCTCGACGGAAAGAAGATATGCTACGAGAGCCACGCCTATGAGCCGGATGCGACAATGACCGGTGAGGAGATAGCAGGTATACTCGGTGAGGATAAGAACAAGGTGTTCAAGACACTTGTCACTCAGGGGAAGTCCGGCGCATATTATGTGTTCGTGGTGCCGGTAGCGGAGGAACTTGACCTAAAGAAGGCCGCGAAGGCTTCCGGTGAAAAGTCGGTCAGCATGATCAAGCAGAAGGAACTGCTCCCGCTCACGGGCTATGTGCACGGAGGATGCTCACCGATAGGCATGAAGAAGCAGTTTCCGACCTTTATACACGAGACAGCAACAGGCCTTGACAAGGTCTTTGTCAGCGCGGGAAGAGTAGGCTTTCAGATAGAACTTCCACCGGAGGATCTGATAAAGGTGGCGGGCTGTAAGCCGGCAGATATTGTGTAACAAAGGATAAGGGGTGCAAAGCTGATGAAAATTAGACATTAGCGCTTATAAGAGGTATAATAAACAACAGTTTACGGATCAAAGAATGATAAATGTAAGGTGAAAAAACATGGAAAAAGAAGATGTTTTATGGGAGAACGAGATAAAGGCGAATAAGGTACTGGTCGTCGCCTGTTTTGCCGCGGTTGCAACATTTTCGGTGATCTGGCTGCTGTCTTCTCTGGGGGTGTTTTATGTATACGGACTGGGGCGGTCGAATCTTGTTTTCTTCACCATTGTGTTCGTCCCGTTAATTGCTGCTTTGATAAGCATAAAGCTTAAGCATGAAAAAAAATGGATCAAATATATGCTCATGGCTTCAATGATGTTTGCGTGTGCGCTGGTTGATGTGGTCTTTACTTACAATGTTCCGCTGCTTATGGTGGTTCCTATAGTTCTTTCAAGCAGATATTTCTATAAAATGTATACTGTCAGGATCACGATCTGCACATTTATCTTATTCCTGGTGTCGGCGATACTGGGAGTGTATTATGGGGCAGTAGATGTGAATTCATTGGAGCTTCCAAAGGGAACGGTATTCTCGATGGGAGAAGAGACCTGGCTGTCCGATGTAGTGGAGATGGGAATGGTCAGCTATGATAAAGAGCTGATGCTTTTCAATACCCTGTTTTATGCATATTTTGTCAAATTACTACAGGCTTTGATCATAGCCGCAGCCTGCATAGTTATGTCAAAACAGGGAAGAGCCATGGTGTTTAAGCAAAAGGAGATGACGGAGAAAGCGACCAGGGTCAGCACGGAGCTTGACTTGGCGAGGAAGATCCAGGCTGATATCCTTCAGACCAGATTCCCGGCCTTTCCGGACAGAAAGGAGTTTGATCTGTATGCATCTATGGATCCTGCGCGTGAGGTGGGCGGTGATTTCTATGATATGTTCATGGTGGATGAGGATCACCTGTGCCTGGTGATGGCCGATGTGTCCGGAAAGGGAATTCCGGCGGCCATGTTCATGATGGCCTCGAAGAATATCATTTCAAGCCACGTAAAGTTCGGTATGTCCCCGTCAGAGGCGTTGGGTAAGTCAAATGAGTCGATCTGCTCGAACAATAATGAAGATATGTTTGTCACGGTGTGGCTCGGCATACTTCAGATATCGACCGGAAGGCTCACGGCTTCAAATGCGGGACATGAGTATCCGATCCTTAAGAGGGCGAATAACTCATTTGAGTTATACAAAGACAAGCACGGTGCACCCTTGGGGATGTTTGATGACACGGAGTACACGGAGTATGAGCTGCAGTTGGAACCCGGCGATAAGCTCTTTGTATATACGGACGGTGTGCCGGAGGCTACAAGGGCGGATGAAGAGATGTTCGGTCTGGAAAGAACCCTGGAGGCGCTGAACTCTGCGGCAAATGCAACAAGCAGGGAACTGCTGGAACAGGTACGAAAGAGCGTAGACGAGTTTGTGGGAGATGCAGAGCAGTTTGATGATCTGACCATGCTTGCTATCGAGTATATTGGAGTTAAGGAATAGCGTAGTATGACGAAGGATCTTAAACCAGGGAGGTACGATGAACAGTATAGTATTTGATGAACAAAAGAGGATATTTGCGTTAAATGCCGGTGAGAGCTCATATCTGATGGGCCTGGCGGAGAGCGGGGAGGGAAAGAAGTACCTCGGCCATATAGGCTTTACAAGGAGGGTGAAGAGCCCTGCGGGGGCGGATATGCTGAGGCTTAACGAGTACTCGTATATAAGTGAGGGCAGGCCGGCTGACAAGTGCACCTTTATGGACGGTTTTCCCTTCGAGTATCCTGCGGGCGGAGTGGGAGACTTCAGGGAAAACGCCCTTGAGGTTGCAAATGAAGCGGGCTGCACCGGAGCAGAGCTTGTATATAAAAGCCACAGGATATATGACGGTAAGGAAAAGCTTGCGGGTCTTCCGCAGACCTTTGGGACTGAGGCTGAGGTCAAGACTCTGGAGATAACCTTGACGGATGAGGTGCTTTCGCTCGATGTGGTTTTAAGCTATAGTATATTTGAAGGTCTGAACGTGGTCACGAGAAGCACAAGGCTTGTAAATCGCGGAGATAAAGCTCTTTATATCAAGAAGGCGCTGTCAGCCTGCCTTGAGTTCGACGGTCACAACAAGGATCTTATCACGCTTCCGGGTTCATGGGCGAGGGAGAGGTGCATAGACAGGCAGCAGCTTGGCTTCGGAAGACATACAGTCGGAAGCAAGAGGGGTATATCGAGTCATCAGGATCATCCGTTTATCGCTGTTCTTGATAAGCATACAACCCAGGACAGCGGAGAGCTTGTAGCTATGAATTTTGTGTACTCGGGCTGCTTTGTGGCATGCGCGGAGATCACTCAGCATAATATGTGCCGCATGCTTATGGGACTCGGGACCGATACATTTACATGGAAGCTTGAGGCGGGAGCGGAGTTTACAACCCCGGAGACTGTGATAGTCAGATCGTCTAACGGATTAGACGGGATGACTCACGACCTGCATGAGCTTTACAGAAATCATCTTATAAGAAGTCCGTACCTTCATAAGAAGAGGCCGATACTTATAAATAACTGGGA
>ONVB01000162.1 GCA_900321145.1 uncultured Eubacteriales bacterium
AAGTGCGGTCAGTCCGGAGGAAGTGGATATCGGTGTTGAGACCACTGAAACATATAGACACCATGGTCTGGCATCCTATCTGGCATATGAGATGTGTGAGGAAATCATACGGCAGGGCAGAAGACCTGTTTGGGCCCATGCAGAAACAAATATAGGTTCTCAGAAAACGGCTCTCAGCGCCGGATTTAAGTCAATCGGAATAAATACGGTAATCCAAAAGAAGAGCAATATTACTAATCATACTCAAATATTCCTTGGACTGCATCGGAAATATTCATTATAGCATCATAGGGGATGGAGTCGGAGAAGGTACAGCTCCGGCTTTTCGAATCGATAAGCTTTATCTGTTCGCATATTGCAACTCCTTTTGTGCCGTTCCTGCCGGTTATGCTGATGTGAAGCGGACCGGGATGGTGCTTTTCCAATATAGGGCATACATGAAAGAATCCTGTATATCGGATGAATGAGTTGTTACTTATGATAAGATACTTGTCTCTTAATCCGTCTATTCTGACAATATCTCCCTGTGAATATTCTGTCAAAGCATTTCCCTCCCTTCAGGCTCCCCCCAGTCGTAATCAACTATATCTATCTTGCCGTCGTATTCAGCTACACGTTCTTCAAAGGATTTGTGTTTGAAACGCTTACGAAGAACGAGGGCTCCGCTTTCGACTTCTATAGTCAGTTCGTCAGATAGTTGTATATCAAGTTTTTTTAATACTGTTTGTGGCAGCCGTATTCCGAGACTGTTTCCCCATTTTCTTACTGCTACGGTATCCATATTTTTGTTCTCCTTTAAAGTGTATAATATGTTTATGTGTATATACAATTATACAAGATGGATTGTAATAGTCAAGTCAGATTCGAATTTATATACGGATTTATCAGTTTTTTGTTTGACTAAGAACGATACAAGGTTTATATATACTCCTTTTGCGTCCGATTGTATTTACTATGAAACACTAATTGACATGTTTATAGCGTAGAAAAATGAATTGCTTATGCAGTTCATTATTTTGTGCGAGCTTTTTTATGGAGGTGGTCGTATGGGTATTAAGAGAAAGAGATGAAGTTAATGCTCGTGATAAAATGGATAAAGATGGGCAAAGGTGCAATATCCGGGACAAAACCGGAGATAGTATAATGGGGACTGCTGTAAGACAGGGAAACGTCAGATGCTGAATAGGAAAGGAGAACAATCATGATTGTGATAACTGAAAAGGATTTGTTTCATGTACACACATATCGTTGCGGGCATGCTGAAGAGGTAGAGGATGAGGCTTACATTAAAAGGGCGATAGAGCTTAATACAAGAAGTATATGGTTCTCGGATCATGCGCCCTTCCCGGGGAATCCATTTGGATCCCGAATGGGAATTGAACAGCTTGAGGAGTATCTGACAACGCTGTGTGTATTGAAAGAAAGATATAAGGGCGTAATAGATGTTCATACTGGCTTGGAGACAGAATACTTCCCCTCGTTTGATAAGGAAGGGTATTATAAGAAGCTTAAAGCTGACGAGCGGATGGATTTTCTGCTTTTGGGACAGCACATGGCCGAAACCGGAGATAAGGAATACAGCTTTTCCTGGGATAAGGAGAGGCTTAAAAAGGAGGAGTATCTTGTCTTGGGGAATGCGGTTATCGATGGGATAAAGAGCGGATACTTTGATGCGGTAGCTCACCCAGACAGAGTGTTCAGAAGGCTTAAAGGATGGACACTGGAAGCGGAAGAAATGGCTAACCGGATAGTCAAAGCTGCAAAGGAGCATAATATCCCGTTGGAGATGAATCTGTATTCCATGCGTCAGAAGAATCTTTACAGGCCTGAGTTTTGGGAATTAGCCGAGGGGTGCGACAGGATTATAGGCCTTGATGCTCACTCGGTTGAGGAATTGAATCAATGTCGACGGTGACTTTATTGTTGACTTTGAATGAGGGTAACGGCAGGAGAATAAAGGTCGTGAAGTTCCCGAAGGAAGGTGAGGATTATGAAAGAATCATATTATTCGAGGAGGTGTGAATATGTTTGTTGAAATTTTTAATGGAATGAATGTATTCTCAAGATTACATATCGATTATACTAACGAAGTAGTCGATATTAAAGCTCGACCAAATAGAGACATCAAAAATATTTCCGATATATTTACCTACCCTGACAGAGGTTTTGTATTTGACTTTAATACAATTTCTATTTTCTTAAAAAATAGAGGAATAACAGCCAATTCAAAAGAAGGTGTGTATAAAAATATAGATGATGATATCAAAATTGTTGTATCTTAAAAATTTAGTTGGAGGTGAATTAAATTTAGAATGATAAAAGTCTTGTAAGACGTATATATATTCCTTTATAATAGTGTTGTATTTAAATGAAATGCGACTATGGTGTGGTTATACTATGGAGGTGAGGTTGTGTCAAGGCAATCTATGGGAGCGGTTTATAAGTTATTGGAATTCTTGAAGAAAAACACCGACAAGGATCATCCGGCAACTCAGGCAAAGCTTCGTGAGATTGCAGGAGATGAATTGGCGGGACAGCTTATGGGAGACAAGGGTACATTTTCTAGAAGGCTCAACGAACTTGCTGATGCGTACAACCGTGATGAAGGAGGGGATGTCAAATCTAAGGAAGAGTGGAGGCTGGTTTATCAGGGGTATAATAAAGAGAGTGCGAACGGAAAGAATGGCAAGATCTATTATGCTCATGAGGTCAGTGATTTCGAGATGGATTTTTTGGTGCAGCAGATCCGGGCGACGCATAATCTGACAAGGGACGAGAAGATATCTCTGGAGAAGCGTCTGACCGACGCGCTATGCAGCAGGTATTACGAGTATTCCGAAAATGCGCTGATCAGGGAAATGCCTTTACCTGATGAAACAGAGAAGGCTGCTTTTGAAGGGGTTGAATCGGATGAACTTGAACCGGACAACTTGGATGAATTGGAGGGGAAGCTTAGGATCGTCAGGGAGCATATTCGCAGCAAAAAGATGCTGGAAATAATGGTTGACGTTGAAAAAGAATATGATGACGATGATGAGGACGAAAAGCCTGTAAGAGCAAAGAAACGGAAGCGTACGATAGAACTTGATATCAGGGTAAGCCCTTATATGATTGTTCATCAGGCCGGACATTACTGGCTGATAGGTAACCGGCACGAGAGACCAAGGAAGGATGCACCTTGGAATTACTACACAGAGGCATTGACGGCGTACAGAATAGACAAGATTAATTACATGATGACCGCGCATACGCCGGATGAAACCACTATTCATTGGACTATGACAAAGTCCATGATGCCCGGAAAGCCTTTTACAAGATATGGCGCAGGAAGGGAAACCAAAGCGAGATATAATAAGGAGATTGCCGGGTATCTTGAGAAGTTATACCGGATGGATGGTGTTGAGTTGAAGCATGGGAAAGATATTAGGTTATAAGTAGTTGACGAAAGGAAGGTAGAAAAGATGGGTGAAGAAAAAAAAGAATTGACTTTTGAAGAGGAAAGAGAAGAATTCTATGGCGTTGTAGAAAAAGCAATCGAGAATTATGCTGGTGTTTTAAAGATTAATAAAAATTGTGGAAAAGTTGGTGAGGATGTTCAGTATTATAATTGTATTTATTGGCGTCATATAAATATTATTAGTGAAAAAAAGAAAAAGGAAGTTTATTCAAATGTAACTGGTATGAACATAATGCCGTATTCTATAACGAGAGAAATTGTTGAAAAAGCTGATAGTAACGTAGGAAAGTCTTTTAAAGAAGAAATAAAAAAAGATGAAAATTACTGTGACTATGATGATAATAAAACGAGCGGAAATTTTCATAAAAAACCTGATGGTAATATGCAGATTGTGTTAACTGAAGGAACACTGGGACCGGGAAAGAGCGATAGTTTTCCTGAAAACCCTAAACCATACTATTTCCCACCTATTGATAATCCTAAAGACATTTTTACGACAGATGATTTAAAGTCGGAGATTGAAAGAGTCTTGAAAGAGATATTTGAAGAATAATACTTTTGCTTAAAAGCTGTATATATTTATACACTATTTGCATCCAGCTGTATTTAACATTAAACACTAAAGTGAACCCGTTAACGGAAAAAATGAATTGCTTTATGCAGTTCATTTTTTTGTGTGAGTTTATATGGATGTGGTCTTACGAGTAGTGTCTTAAGTGGTTGTGCAAAAGACGACAAACCTATGGAAGGAGAAAATCATGGACGATAAGCATATCTTCAATAAAGAGGCGGATTCAGAAATGCTGGCAATGGAAATAGTTGCATTCTTACGAAAGTGGGGGATGTGGCGGGATGTACAGATTTTTTCCGGTGGGAAATGCTATACGGACGAGAATGGTGAGTTAGTGATAAGGGATGAGAAACATCCGGAGGAATATCTGGTTGGAGTCACTCATTATGACTGTAATGACAAAGCTGTTTGGCAGGATTTATCGAATCCGGAGAGATTTCTGGATATGACCTTTGAGGGACCTTTATGGCTTCTTCTTCGTAATCATGAATACGAGGTGAAAATCGAAGATGTGTCAGATGAAGTAAGACATATGATTGTGCTTGAAACAGCTGAATACGAGGAGGTAGAGACGGAATCCATGGAGGAGTACTTAGAAGGTGAGTATTCATGGGATCCGATGGAGTATGATTCTTATGAGGAGTGGCTTGAGCTTACTCAGTATAGTTATATGGATTTATTTGCCAATAATGAGAGTTTATCAGATGGCAGGGAAATTGAGTTTTCCGGCAGAGAAGAATATGAAGGTTTTCTTATGAGGCACGCTATAGAGCGGGAAAGAATAATATGTGAATACTGTGAAGACGATCTTTGCAATAACCCTGACATGCTTGAGAAAACATTTTATGATTCCGGGGAAATAGCCGGTATGATTATCGATGAGTTCAATGATTTGTTGGCAAAATATGGTCTTTGGTATGATTTGTGCTTTTCATGGAGTTTGACAACATATAGGATTTAGTGATGGAAATATAAAAATATAAAAAACGATAAAGGTGCAATATTCCGGGGTAAATCGGAGATAGTATAAGGGAAATATTGTAAGAGAGGGGCAAGAGGAGGGATTGCATGATTTACGCCATGAGTGATATACACGGATGTATGGATGAGCTTGAAAAGCAGATGGAATATGTTGAGCTTGAAGGTGATAACCGCATAGTGTTCCTTGGGGATTACATCGATTACGGCAGGAAGTCCTGTCAGGTGCTGGAGTTTATCAAGGCCTTGCAGGATAAGCATGGCAAGGAAAAGGTCGTGGTTCTGAAGGGAAATCATGAGGAGATGCTTCTTGAGTGGATAGCGGATTTCACCGGAAGTTACAGACCGGAGATGGAGGCACTTGCGTATGACAGTTGGCTGAAGACGGACTCGGAGCACAGGTTTAACACCTTCAGAACCTTTGTGCCGGAGGAGGTATTCGCTGAGTTCGAGGAGTATTGCAAGAAGGCCTCCTTTGTGGAGATGAATCAAAAAGCGGTACAGATATTGAAGGAGAGGCATAGCGGGCTGATAAAGTGGATCAAGGACATGCCTTCTTTTTATGAGACGGACACGCAGATTTTCGTGCATGCCGGTGTTGATGAGGAGGCGGGCGAGTATTGGAAATGGGGAAGCTCGGATGAAGTGCTCCTGTGGAGGTTTCCCGCGGTTTTC
The DNA here is from genome assembly GCA_900321145.1 of uncultured Eubacteriales bacterium. Lineage (GTDB taxonomy): Bacteria > Bacillota > Clostridia > Lachnospirales > Lachnospiraceae > Coprococcus_C. Next base: position 5,682 of record ONVB01000162.1, read on the forward strand.
GGCAAGTTTTTAAAGACTGTGGTCGCCGGACATGTCGGGACGGGAAGCATAGCGCATGACAGATACTTTCATGATGTATACTTTGACGGACAAAGCCATTACTACATAGACGGTTCTGTATATAAGCATGGGAAGCTGTTGCTGCTCGTGTATGATGATAACGACAAGTGTTACTATCAGATGGATAACGGCAGGAAAACAAAGGTCCGGAAGTTTGAAAGATATCGTTGAGTGTCTACCCGGTTGAGAAGTGGGCTTATTCTGAATTCGTCAAAAAATCTCTTTACCGCAGCCTACCGGATATTGTAGAATAAGACAGGTGCGACGAACGGTTCGTCACCTGTCTTATTTATGCACAAGCCAGTGCAAAAAAAGTGTATTCTAAAAAATTTGAAATTTGTTAAAAAATCTCTTTACAAATCGAATTCATCGTGCTATATTCCACATTACAATTTAAAAAACTTAAAAACACATAAAAATACATTAAAAAATGTTTTGCGTTTTTAGTGTATTTGCACGCCCTAAAAAGTTAGGGAGAAATGGAGGAATGTGCTATGAGGTATTTCAATTTTGCGCTTAAGACAAATTCCACAGAGATCAAGGAGAAGGCTAAGGTCAATCTTCGCGATTACGGCGGACCGTATGAAAGTCCGGTTTATTCTGTCAACGCTTACATGTTCAAGAACCTGAAGAATAGCGTGAGCTTCCTGGCATACAGGGAGGAGGAGAACAGAGTCTTCGCGGCATACGTCTTTGACGAGAGAAAGGAGAGCGACAGCGAGGCTTACGACTATATTATGGATATGCTGGGGGAGGCATTTCTTATTAATAAGGTAGTGGCCGAGCCTGAGGAGATCACCATGTATCAGTTTATGGATTACTTCATGGAGGCGCGCAGGAGAGAGCTGACGAATCACATGAGGCTTGTGGACAACACCAAGCTGTGGATCTACGAGTATCGCAATGAGCCTAAGAATCTCAACTACTGCTTCGAGGAGAAGATCATATCTGATGATGAGGGAACGGACTGCGCGATATACGATCCGGCCTTTGTGGAGGAGTTGAACAATATAGAGCTTCATGAGAATACCTCGGAGCATATGGCCAATCCCGTGCATTATGTACTGGCCTGCAGGAGTGTGGAAGCCGCAGGCGCCATGACGCAGGCGCTTATGAGAAAGCTTTTAAAGGCAAAGCGCATAAGCGGTAGGCGCATGGAGATAATCAGCAGCATAACACCGGAGGTAACCAGAGGCATCAGCCATCTCGAGGAGATGATCGAGAACAATTACGGCGGCGTGATAGTCTTTGATCTGACTGAGAGGTTCGGCCGTAAGTCGACGGACTATATCGGAGTGGTTCAGTATCTTGAGAATCTGCTGAAGAAGTACAGAAATCAGTGCCTGTTCGTCTTTACCTATAATATAGATAATCCCGGTTTTTCGTACTACCTTCTGCCGAAGCTTACGAAGTATGTAATTCCGGTTAAGCTCAAGGAGGGCAAGGGCGACAGAAAAGCGGCGATTAAGTATATGAAGTCGCTGATC
>ONVB01000330.1 GCA_900321145.1 uncultured Eubacteriales bacterium
CAGCAGGAGGAATACGGCTGGGAATTCATCTTCATAGGTGCCAATATCGACTCCTTCGCAGAGTCGGAGAAGTTCGGCATAAGAAAAGAAAGGACCGTGAACTACGTACACGACGGCGTTGGCACGGCAAATGTGTTCGCCGGTGTTGCCAAAGCCGCCTGTGCGGTAATGCACGCTCCTTCCAGAGCCAAAATGGATGAATGCCTTTCGGACAGCGACTGGAGCGCGGAGATCAGCGCTGACTACGAGCGTCGCAGATAAGCCTTCGATGCCCCGCTCGGCGCGGCTGCACTCCTATCCTGAAGCTTCATCTGTATGGCTTCTATTCTGTAATCATAGCCTCTTGTGCCGGCTGAGCCTCCGTTCTTTGCCCAGCCGAGCCAGCCGAGGCGCTGGGTGTATACTCTGTAGAATACATTATAATCCACCGCCGCATTTCCGGTGAGGCTTACCTGTATGGTCTCAAGGCGTTTGGATTTGCCCGTAGTCCCGGCCACGGCGCCGTCAGACTTCATGGACTGCCAGCCGTCCTTACCTACATATACTCTGTACTTTATACCGCCGTCCGCATCATGAAGCTTTATCCTCAGTGCCTCCAGCCTTAAGGACTTGCCCTTGGTACCGGCAACAGCTCCGTCTCTCACATAGCTCTGCCAGCCGATCTTCTGAACATAAGCGCGGTAGCTGATACCGGCTTTCCTATCAGGCGGAACGACCGGGGTGTCAGGCTCATCCTCACCTGTCGGCGGAACACCTATAGTCTGAATATGAAGCGGATTTCTAAGACAGGTCCTGGCTTTTATGCCTGGATCTGTCTTTGTCGCAAGCTTTGTTATAACCCATGGTCCCCACACATGTCCTTCTGCGGGTATTAAAAGCTCCTCAAGAGTAGTTTCCGTTTTGGCATCCGCATCCGCAAATAACTTCCCGCAATCCGTACACTCCCAGTAAGCAAGCACGCCGTCCTTCTCACAGTCCGCAGGGATTTCCTCGTGTGCCTTAAGTATATGTTCGGCCGCCGGGATCTCAGTGCTTTCCTCCGCGATTTCCGTCTTCATGGCCTTGTCGGCAAAGCATGCGCCGCAGACGGAACATTTCCAGTACTCCGTGTTGCCCGGTGCGGTCTTCGTCGGAGTCACAGCCGGAACATGTACCGGCATATGCCCCGGTGCCGGGATATCTATATCGGCTGCCGAGATTTCCTCCGTACCTTTACTGTCTGCATAATACTTACCGCACACGGAACAGTCCCAATACGCTCTTTTCCCGTCTGTCAGACAGTCACCCTTGATTTCCTCATGCTCAGTCATCTTATGACCTTCGCACTTAATGGTAACATCTTCCAAGGTTGTTTCATTTATACCGTCTATATCAAGAAATACCCTGCTGCATACACTGCAGCTCCAATAGGTTTTATTACCGTCAGTACTGCAGTCCACAACCTTCGCCGCATGAAGCACAAGCTTATGTCCGGTCGCCTTCTCGGTCATGGCCGCCTCGGTAGTCTCCTTGGTGCCGGCTATATCGCTGAATACCTTATTGCATGCGGAACACTTATAATGCGCTTTTCTACCGTCCGCATCACAGGTCGGTTCCTTCTTCGGAACCTCGACTATGGTATGTCCGGTCGCCTTTATGACCAGGTCTGAGGCGGAAGTCAGCTCTTTGGTCCCCGAAGCATCCACATATGTTTTTTTACAGAGAGAGCATGTCCAATATGCCTTCTGTCCATTTTTTTCACATGTCGCCTTATATTCCTCATGCGCAGTCATGCGATGACCGGTCTTGACAATCAACACCGCTTCCTCCGTAGTCGGCTTCGTCCCGTCCTTGTCAAAAAAGCATGAAGAGCAATTCTCACACTTCCAGTAAGCCTTGTTGCCGTTCTCGGTACAGCCGGCATCCTTCGCTCCATGGAAAACCAAAACATGACTGAGCTTGGCCCTCTTCGTTGCCGCAAGCGTAGTCTGCTGCTCGCCCTTATCATCCAAAAACAGCTTACCGCACCTCGAGCAGCTCCAGTAAGCTGCATTGCCTTCCGCAAGACATGTGGGTTCCTTGGCAGCCGTGGCAGTGAGCGCATGCCCGAGCGCAGGTATAACGGTCTCCGTTATCTCCGTAGTTCCCTTGGCGTCGGTATACTTCTTACCGCAGTCGGAACAGGTATAGTAAGTCTCCGATCCCGCCTCGGTACAGTTTGCCGCCTTTCCGGCGGTTCTCGTCATGCCCTTGTGGGTATGTTCCGTTACAGTGATGCTTATATTGACCACCTTGGGACCATATTCACTGCTCGGACCTATGGTTACTTCCACAGAGCAGCTGCCCGCGGTAGGCCCCGCGGTAAAAACTCCGGCTGTAGTCCCCGAATTCGATACGGAACATCCATCCAAAGCAGTAGATATCCTGTAGCTTTCGGTACATTCCGTCGGTCTGCCCGTAATATTTACCTTAAGATTGACAGTCTTGTTGACCTCAAGAGCCGCGGTCGAGACTATCTGAACCGGGTTCGCCGCTTTCAAGGTATATGTATTCGCCGCAAGCCTCGCCTCATCCGAAAGTGCAGGAAGCGCCTTATACTCCATCGCCCCGCTTGCTATAGTGTCATCGGATGTATACCAATAAAGCCCTGTCGCCGAAGGAAGTATCACCTTCCCTTTTGTAACCCTGACTTTATCCGTCCTGCCAAACGTTGATGTACCGCTTCCGGTGGCAAGCTGCTTAGCCGCTGCAACGACCGCGGACTTAATGCCATTTGTCGCTGCGCTATAAATATAAACAGTCTTCTCAAAAGCACCGCTCCCGGTAATGAGCACTGCCTCATTTGCTGCAGTCACCCCATCAACCGCGTTATCCTCCGCAAATACTTCTCCGTCGTTTATCGAAAAGCTTTTTCCGTTCGTAAGGATCCTGACATCAGGATTTTCACTCTCCGAAGGCTGTTTTACCGTAAGTGTACCGCCGTTCATGATAAGATTCTTAGTCAGCTTGTATCCCTTTACCGTATCGGTTCCACTGTTGATATTTTCGATTTTATAAGCTCCCTTTGTGATCGTTACGGTATCATTCGTAACCGTGAAATACTCATTTGAAGTATTTTCACTGCTAAATACCGTATCTATATTCATCATATCATCGGTATCTGTTACATATGCCGCCGCTTCGGCCTTAACCTCTGTCGTACCGATCATCCCCACATCCGGTACCACAAAGGTAAGCAGCATAAATACTGCCGTTGCAACCGTGATTATCCCCTTTGTCCTTTTTATTCTATCCATATTTTATCTCTCCTTTTAAGCGTGATCCGCACTTCGTCCAAGAGTATGAAATCTCTTTTATGATACCTCAGAAATGGCTATTTTTCAACAAAAAAACACCCCTCCGGAGTATATCCGGAAGGGTGTGTTATGATTCGGGATAAATTACTTAAGAGTAACCTTAGCGCCCTCAGCCTCGAGCTTAGACTTGATCTCCTCAGCCTCTTCCTTGGAAGCGCCTTCCTTGATTACCTTCGGAGCGCTCTCAACTACGTCCTTAGCTTCCTTTAAGCCAAGACCTGTAGCCTCACGAACTACCTTGATAACCTTAACCTTGTTAGCGCCTACCTCAGTAAGCTCTACATCAAAGCTGTCCTTCTCCTCAGCTGCTGCTGCATCACCGGCACCTGCTGCTGCAACTACAACGCCTGCTGCTGCAGATACGCCGAACTCCTCCTCGCAAGCCTTTACGAGGTCATTTAACTCTAATACTG
>ONVB01000171.1 GCA_900321145.1 uncultured Eubacteriales bacterium
ACCGCGTTGCCCTTGGACTTGCTCATCTTCTGTCCGTCCTTGTCCAGGACATGTCCTAAGACTATGACATTCTTGAACGGTGCCTGATCGAAGATAAGTGTAGATATAGCCATAAGGGAGTAGAACCAGCCTCTGGTCTGATCCACCGCCTCGCTTATGAAGTCCGCAGGGAAGTTGTCCTTGAATATATCTTCATTTTCAAAGGGATAGTGCCACTGCGCAAAAGGCATGGAACCCGAATCGAACCAGCAGTCGATAACCTCCGGAACTCTCTTCATCTCCTTGCCGCAGTCGGGACACTTGATGGTCACCGCATCGATGTAAGGTCTGTGAAGCTCTATGTCGTCCGGGCAGTTGTCGCTCATGCTCTTTAACTCCTCGATAGAGCCTATGGCGTGACGCTTGCCGCATTCGCACTCCCATATATTGAGCGGAGTTCCCCAGTAACGGTTACGGGAAAGTCCCCAATCCTGTACATTTTCAAGCCATGCACCGAAACGTCCCTTGCCTATGCCCTCGGGGATCCAGTTTACGGTGTTGTTGTTTGCTACCAGTCTGTCCTTGACAGCGCTCATCTTTATGAACCATGTATCTCTTGCATAGTAGATAAGCGGTGTATCACATCTCCAGCAGAAGGGGTAATCGTGCTCGAACTTCGGTGCATCGAAGAGAAGATCTCTGCTCTCGAGGTCAACAAGCACCTTCGGATCCGCATCCTTCACGAAGAGTCCCGCGAAAGGAGTCTCCTTGGTCATGTTACCCTTGCCGTCAACAAACTGTACGAACGGAAGGTCGTAATCACGGCCTACCCTGTTATCATCCTCACCGAATGCCGGTGCGATATGAACTATACCGGTACCGTCATCCATGGTTACGTAATTATCACATGTTACAAAATGTGCCTTCTTGCCCTGCTTTGCTGCCGACTCACCCGCGCAGGCAAAGAGCGGCTCGTAGGACTTATGCTCTAAGTCCGTACCCACAAAGCGCTCAAGTATCTCATAAGGCTTCTTTTCTTTATCCTCATCGGAAGCATTCTCCAAAAGCTTGCCGAGTACCTTATCGAGCAGTGCCTCTGCCATGTAATAGGTCTTGCCGTCGATAGCCTTGACCTTCACATAGCTCTCCTTCGGGTTCACGCAGAGCGCCACATTTGAGGGAAGTGTCCACGGTGTTGTGGTCCACGCAAGAAGGTAAGCGTCCTCATCTGTACACTTGAACCTTACAACCGCCGAGCGCTCCTTAACGGTCTTATAGCCCTGAGCAACCTCGTGAGAGGAAAGCGGGGTACCGCAGCGCGGGCAGTAGGGAACTATCTTGAAACCCTTATAAAGCAGGCCCTGATCCCATATCTTCTTCAAAGCCCACCACTCTGACTCTATAAAATTGTTATGATAAGTGACGTACGGGTCGTCCATATCGGCCCAGAAGCCGACCTTGCCGGAGAATTCCTCCCACATGCCCTTGTACTGCCACACCGATTCCTTACACTTTCTTATGAAAGGATCCAGACCGTAAGCCTCTATCTGCTCCTTGCCGTCTATACCGAGCTCCTTTTCCACCTCGAGCTCCACGGGAAGTCCGTGTGTATCCCAGCCGGCCTTACGGATGATCTTGTGTCCCTTCATAGTCTGATAACGCGGGATCATATCCTTGATAACCCTCGTTAATACGTGACCTATATGCGGCTTGCCGTTTGCCGTAGGAGGCCCGTCATAAAATGTATAGGTTGGAAGATCCTTCTTCTCATCTATACTCTTCTCAAATATCCTGTTCTCTTTCCAAAACGAGAGCACACTTGCCTCACGCTCAGTGAAGTTAAGCTTTGTCGAAACCTTGTCGTACATAACAAAAGTCCTTTCTTAATAATACTGCTCTGCGCTTACTATTCACCACTCTGCAACACACGCTCTTGAGCTTATATTCCGGTGGATCGTGAATAGGACGCACACTACGAAATTATACCGTTTTACGCGGTTTGTGTCAACTAAAAACCCCCTGTAGTTGGCGCTACAAGGGGTTTTTAATTACAATTTAGCGACTGACCACCGATCAGTAACGATTTTTATGGGGACTATGGCTTCAGTACATACCCCTTGATGTTTATTTCTTCATATCCCGATTTCGTATATGCACAGGATATATATGTAACAACCAGTCTTGTTCCGTCGGTGGCAGTCAGGGTTCGCGGAAGCTCAGCCTGAGTTGCATGCTTGCCGTTCTTGTACTTCTCATCCTGCATCAGATCGTCTAACAGAGCAGACAGATCCACGGTTACACTTCCGCCCTCATAATCAAGACTGTATTGCTTAGCGTCCTCAAGGCTTATACTGTCGTCATATCTGTAATTATCTATCATGTACATACTGCTTGCACCGGCTACGGAAATCTCTCCCTCATAGCGGCTCCGGCCTGCCGACAGGTATATCTTCCGTTCATGATTGTAAGCATGATCATCGTCAGAATACCCGTATCCGTCATCCTTCTTGAGTGTGATCTCGTAATCGGGCCCGAGCATATCCCCATCCTCTAAGTACCTCTTGCCGTACATATTGTACTTAAGCACCCTGTAGTTTGAGAGATCATGCTCAGCTTCAAACCTTGCCTTCTGTGATATGTATTCAAGCCTGAGAATGTTTGTAAAAGGACACAGCACCGCAAGGAAGAACATCACAAGCACGGCATATAGGTAATCCTCGTATCTGTCATGGAGCTTTATCTTCTCTTTCTTTCCCCGAAGCTTTAAAACCAGATTATAGATCGGCTCCCAGGCTATATATATCACCTGTGCGATCATAAACCACACGCCCATCAGTCGATCCGAGGTAAGCCCATAATCGTGGATGCGAACTCCCAGGCAGTACAGCTCAAGCAGGATCAGAGGTGCGTAGATATATTTCATATATATGATAAGCTTATCGTAAAATGTCTTACTGCTCCTTGCGTGAGAGACTGTCTTCTGTTCCCGTATCGGAGTTTTAAGCTTGTCTAAAACGGTCTGATCGATAAACGGCTGCTCTGTGCTTACCGGCCCGAGTCCGCCCCACTTTGTTGTAAGCTCCGATGCTTCGCTTTCCGATGGGACCATGCCTGCCGGCGTTACATTTCCTTCCGGGCTCGCGGCTTTATCATCCGGCACGTACTCACTGTAACTACCCGCATCAAGCTCCGCCCTCACGTAAGAGTACGCCGCTGTCCAGATGCACACACCGATTGCAAATAAACCTGCACAGATCCCAAATACACTGTTTGAAGGAAAATCCCAAGTAATGATAAGCTTAAATATATAAAGGTATATGATTGCCAGAGCAACCGTATAAAGAGGAGTCAGCGCATACATCACAAGGCCGCGGGAGAACTTCGAGTCTTCCTCCTCGTCCACATTCAGGCAGATCAGCATAAACGGAGTGTAGACCGTGCCCATAAGCAGATACTCTATGGTCCCGAGTATCCTCCACTCTTTTATGTCGACAAGCAGGTTGTCTACAAGCTCCAGAATGATCAGAAAACCTAAGTTTAGCACAAGCACTATGGTAAGCAGACTTGTAAATGAGAAGATAAGCTTCACCGCATACTTCTCGAAGGTAAGGTCACTGTCCTTGACAAGCCTGCGCATGGCAAAGCCGATAAGTATGATAACTGCAAAAACTATGCTCGTTATGAGGTAGTACTCCGTGAAATCACTCTCGGCATCCTCGATCATATGAATCGCCATCGTCACTAACCCTGCTGCCGACGCGGCTATAATATACGCAGCCGACAGCTTGCTTTTAGTGACCTTTTCCCTGCTCTTTGACTTCAGCACGGTCTCTGCAAAAAATGTACAGCACACGAAGAAGCCCAGGAAATTATACACATCTTCCAGCGATTCCGTTTCAACCACATCCAGGCTGTCCAGGCAACCCAAGATAGACAGCACTATGACAGCTATCACGGTAACCGCATATCTCTTTATGACCTCCACATAGCTTTCCCGCTGACGGGATATAAACTCCTGTATCCTGCTCATACTACTCATTTCCTCTGGTTTTATGCTTTATACTGTTCGTAAGGTAGTTCATCAGGCATTATATTTCCTGCTTCACGCTTTCCTCATGCATATGAGAAGATCAATCCATGCCGTCCTTCGTCTTGTCATAGAAGCACTTTGCCTTGTCGGACTTTATGGAAAATGTCTCGCCCTTTCTTACGAAGTTAACTTGAAATGCCTCAAGCTTCCTTGCATATCCGGCAGAACCCGCCTTCTCGCCGCTCTTAGCCCAGCCGAGCCAGCCAAACTTCTCCGAATAAGCTCTGTAGTACATATCGTAGAGTGTTGCCACCTGACCTGATGCCTGAAGCTGTATCATCTCTACTCTCCTCGACATACCCTTTGTACCCGCGTAGGTCTTTGTGTCAGCTGTTGTCGCCCACTGTGTCCATCCCATCTTCTCTACATACGCGCGGTACCTGACCGCACCGGATACTCCGGAAAGCTGCATCTGTATCGTCTCCATTCGGAGGTTGTCGGTTGTACCTGCCATATCAGACGGCTTCGTGCCCGATACTTTTGCTGTTGACCACGCCATCCAGCTCTTCTTCTGCACATAAGCTCTGTACCTGAAGCCGATCTGCTTGATGGAGAACTTACCTGTGATGGTTCCCGTATAGTCTCCCTTACCTGTGACGGTAACGGTTGCACTTCCCACTTCCTTGTTGTTCTTATACGATACGGTGTAATCCTTATCCTTCTCAAGAGTCTTGTCATCGATCTTGACGGTTACATCCGGTGTTATAGCCTTGCCCGTGTAAGCATACACCGTTTTTGAGATAGTCAGCGTACTCTTCGATACATCCTTCTCCTCTTCGTATAAAAATACCTTCCGCCGTGTTATCCCTCGTCATTACGTGCCTTTCCGCGCCTTTCCGTGTCATTCTGAGGAACGCAGTGACGAAGAATCTTTCCTTAAGTCTCTTTCGTGACAGTGATTCACTCCCTCACCGTGTCATTCTGAGGAACGCAGTGACGAAGAATCTTTTTCATGAAGCAATTATAACATATATACACCCCTCTGAAAATCACTTTACACAACAAAAAACCACTCCACTTTATCCCGCTTGACATTTTCAGGCAGATATATGAAAATAAGGACATACATACCGACCTTGAAGCATGGCTTTTCTTCCTTGCTTTCGACACCCCCGAGCGGATTATGAAGCTTATCGAGACTAAACCATACTTTAAGGAATGCTATGATGATCTGTACAAACTCGCTGAAAGCACAGAGAAGGTGATGAATATGTTCTCGGAAGAATTATACGAGTTAGACAAAGGAACAGTGCAATATATGATCGACGAGATGCAACGATACCTTTGATAATCAAAATACGACTGTCTCACTATATACTTAGCGGGACAGCCGTATTTTTTCATAATGTCACGGAAGCTCTAAAACAATGTCAGCTGTTCAGCTACCTCGATCTGTGCCGCCACGATATTCTCCGGTTCTGAGCCTCGTACATGTTCGGCTTTCACATACTCGCGTCCTGTTCCCGCGCTTACGGGAATACCATTTAATACATATATATTGTTGAACCTGCTGTATATGGAATCACCGGACAATCCCGACAGGCATATAAGCTGCGTGTTATTCTTCTTGGCCATCTCCCACATAGGTTTCAGCAGATGGTCGGAATAAGTTATACCGAAGGGATTATCCATGATCATAACCTTGCTCTCGTTCCTCTCTGCGAAAATATCCGAATCATCCTTTCTTATGTAATGAAGCAAACATGAAAGTATGATAAACGTAGACACAAACCCTTCGCCTCCGGAGTTCTTTGATACCTCCGACCATAAGATAGGATACTCTCTTTGACCTTCTATCTTATAAAGCTTTATCTGCACATTTGCAAGCCCCACTATCGTATCATACAGCGTCTTTGTGTTCAGTTTGGTTCCGAAATACTCTGCGGCGTTTTCCCCTTTCCTGAAAGCCTCCACTCCACGAAGCGTAAGCTCATCAAAGAATTCCCTGAGCCGTATATTATACAATTCTTCATTTGATAACCAGTCAGGAATCCTTATATCAAGCATTTTCAGGTTTCTGTCCCTGACCTTTATGGTAGAGTTATTATCTATCTTTGACAGCTCTGTATGTACAGACTTTATATACTCCGCAAGCTCTCCGACTATACTTGCCCTCTCTTTGTCGATCAACTTTAAGTCCACCTCTATCTTCCTCATAAGCTCGTCGTAGGCAATTATGGTAGTATCTATCTGTCTTAGTACCTCATCGGGTCTTCCGGACAATTCAAGCATGGAAAGAAGAGGCTTTCTGTAGTAATCATCTCGAAGCTCTTCCTTTTCCATTACGGTTCTTATACATTTTTCAAGCTGCTCTTTATAGTCCTTGAGCTTATCCCTGGATGCATTCAGATCCCTTATATATGCCCCTTTCTCTCTGTCAAGCTGTTCCTTGCTCATATAATCTATGTTGCCGTCATAGGTAAAGCCTTCAGTATTTTCAAAATGATCATATTCGGCAAGTCCGGATAAAACAGCAGCGTAAATCTGTTCCCTCTCCTTGAACTTCTCTGCAAGCTCACGCAATTTGCCTATATCATATATCAGCTGTTTTATCTCTTCCTCATAATTCCTCGGAACTATGTCCTCATCTGGTACAGGCTCTGTCTTCGCACATTCCTTTTCCATTTCCGCCAGTGCATTTTCAATATCCTTGCCTTTAAGCTTAATGGATATCTTCAGCTCCGACATACTATCCTTAAAATCGGATTCCTTATCTCTGAGCTTCTTTTCAGCCTGCTCGGCTTCACTCTCTTTATCCTCGTCATATCTTATCGCATCGAGTGCTTCTTCAAGCTCTTCCGAAGTCCTGTCATACTCCTTTTCAAGCCTTTTCCTCTTTGTGTCATATTCCTTTTTGGCTCCCTGACACCTTTCGGCCTGCTTCTCGAGATCCTTTTCGAGATTCTCTATATCTTTTCCTATCTCCTCCGTAAGAGCCCTGTATTCGGCCTCATAGTTGTCTATCCTCTTTCTGTCCTTATCGCTTAGTTCAACCGTATCTGACCTGTCGCTGTATATCCTGTATATATCAAGACGTTTACGGATATTCTCCGACTCCCGCTTAAGATCATCTATCCTACGTTCTGTCTTTGAGTACTCGTCTCTTAAGCTTTCCTGCTTTTCTTCCGCTTCCTCGGCCTCATTTATCAATTTGGCAATATCCTTTTTTATCCTTTCAAGTTCCTTAAGACCTGATACGTAAGACTCATAGCAGGCTCTGAGTTCAACCAACGCTTCTCCTCTTTCCTTTTGAAGCTCAAGCTTTTTTTCCAGCAAGTCAAGCTCTCTGTCTATGCCCGAAAGCTCTTCGCTTAAGCCGGCTTTTTCTCCGCCTATCTCTGATATCAGTCCGGTCAGCTCATTCTCCTTAGCCTTGTACTCCTCTATCTTCTTCTGTGTTCCTTCGTAAATATCTCTGCTGAAATGCTGATTCCTTATCACTCCGAGACGATTGTTGTAATCTGTTATCTCAGTCTTTCTGATCTCGAGCTTTCCTTCTATCTCTCCGATCCGATTCTCCTTTGTTAACAGAAGTTTGCTCAACATCTCTTCATCCATGAGCTTTTCGTTGAATCTCACATAGAAGCTCACTCCGTCAAGCTCCACGCTTCCCCCCGCTACCTTATATTCGCCTTTCTCTATATCATCTCTTAAGATAACAGGCACGGGAAATGAGCTGTAGAGCTTGTCATCAAGATTTTTTAGCTCCGCGTACTCACTTGCGGTCATAATAAGAGCATATGGCAGAAACGGATTCTTACGCACAAGCTCTGCATTTGCCTTAAAACTCCTTCTGTTTTTTCTAAGCCAGGCAAGTCCCTGCATCTCGCTGATGCCCGCAGAAGTAAGCGCCTTTTTCATACTCTCGGGCAGCTCATATATCTTTCCCGTTCTGAGCGCTTCGTTTTCCTTCTTTTCCTTCGTAAGCTGTTCCGTAAGAGTATTCTTTATCGCCTCTATCTCTGTTATCTTATCTGTCAGCTTTGCCTCTATCACATCCGTGGAATAAAGCATATCCTCGCCCAGATCTATATACTTCATTATGGCAAGCCTGTCTGCTTTTTCCTTATCAAGCTTCTCAAGCTCTTTTTCTTCAGCCTCTCTCTTATTTATACAATTAAGCTTATCTTCCCTTGCCTGTCTTTCTTCGCTTTCGAGTCTGTTCTTCTTATTCTCGAGAGAAAGCTTTTTTTCTCTCCCTGTTTTCAGTTCTCTTTCATGATCCAGTACAATGTCCCGACAGCTCTGCTCCTCAACAGCCAGGAGTCCTTCTTCATATCTTCCGAATATATTTCTTGCCAGCCCGGCTGCATAACGCTTATTATACCCGTCTTCCTTCTCCGAATATGCATCGGATGCGGAGGTAAGCTCCCCCTGTTTTCTGAAAAGATCATTCTTTTCTTTCTCTAAATCTTTTTTCCTTACCTTCAACAGGTCTATGGCTTCCGCCCTTTCCTTGTTTTCGTTTCTGAACTCATCCGTCTTATCTTCGATTTCGGTGTTCTTATCATCATAGTAAGCAAAAAGCATACCACCAAGCTCTTCCCGTCTCGGCTTGGTATCCTCACCCTCTTTTTGCTTTGCCTTAAGCTTTTCGTTGATATCGTTCCATTCCCTGTTTTCAAGCTTGTATTTATCATACAGCTTCCTTAAGCCGAAAAGCTCTTTTTTTTCTCCTGCTGCCTTTATCTTAGCTTTGTTTTCATTATATGCCTTTTCAAGCACTTCATATTCTTCTTCAAGCTCTCTTTGTCTGTCTTTGTGCTGCTTGATCTCATATGAATACTTTTCATGCTTTACGGAATTGAGCTTCTCACCGGCCTGTTCCGTATGCTCGGTATTTTCTTCTATCTTTTCCTTCTTTATCTCATACTCGCGCAGGACTGCTTTGCTGAAAACCGCGATCACCGATTTAAGCTTCTGCTCTTCCGTTTCTTCGCGCTTAAACCCTTCTGCCACTGCTTTGACTGTATCGGCCGCACCTTCCCCGCTTCCGACAACAAGCTCTCTGAACAGCTCTATATTCTTTTTTCTCTTTATCTTATCTTCGTTTTCATAATACTGTCTTACATAGTTTCCGGTAATCTTCTCAAATTCCTTTACGCGGCTGCCTTCCTTATCCAGCTTCTTTTCAACGGATTCCAAAAGCCATTTCTCCGTAAGGCTCTTCTCATCTTTACAATCGGAAAAAAGCTCGGAAAGTCCGCCCTCCTTCGCGTTTATCTTCTTGATTATATCCTCCCACTCCCTGTAATCTATGCGATATTCGGCAAGCTTATCAAAGTATTGTCTTTGCTGGAACTGATTGTTCATATCATAGCTGAAGAAAACCATATCGCGGTTTCTCTTATAATCATCAAACATCTGCTTTGAAGCCGCGTACCCCTTCACCTTCATTGACTTTGATGTCTTCTCCACGACCGGAAGATTGTGGATATCATTTATGCATGGCGAATCATACTCACTTATGATACCCGTTATGTCAAGGGATTCCTGTCCTTCACCCTCCTCGTTCTGACTATGCCTTACCATAAAGCCGTTCATCATGTGTCCCCGACCGCCATCTAAACTCCATTCGATCAGTATAAACGACGGAGTAGCCGTAGTGAAGAATTCATCAAATGTTCTGTCCTTGGTATTACGATAGCGCTTATGCACGAAGGGCGCTGTCATTATCTGCACCAAAACAGTCTTTCCTCCTCCGTTTTTAAGCGAGATGAGTGTACTCTCTCCGTTAAAATGCAATGTCTCGTCATTTATTCTGATGGAGTTATTGTTATAGTTTATATTTATCAGCCTTACAGCATTAATCCTGCCCATCTTTTCTCACTCCCAATACCTTAGATATCCTGTCATAATTTTTATCGTTAAGTATATTCCAATCCATAAAATTATCGAATTTCTTTGTCGTAAGTATCATTTCATCCGAAACCACATACTCAATCAATCCCTGTTTCTCGAGGAACAGCAGGATATGATGGATAAAACCCTCTTTCGTAGTCTTTTGCTTTTTCCCGCTTTCATCAAGCTTAAGAGCCTCATAAGCTTCCCGCATATCCGAAAATGCAATTCCCTCCTCATCCTGTTCTTCCTCGGAGAGTCTCTCTGCTCCTTCCTTAAGCCTCTCTGACACACTGTTCATCAGATCTCCTACTCTAAGGTAATCCCTTGTCTTGGAACTGTTTCCCTGCCCGTCATAAAACTCTGTCATTATGACCAGTATTACAAACTGCGACAGGTAGTAGTCTCTGTCTAACGCATTAGACTTACATAATCTGTCCTTCAATTCGCTCTTTGAGAATCCCAAAAAGTAGTTTCCCTGATTCGGTATAAGATAGATGACGTTGCCGTACCGCTCCACCATACAGTCCGCCACCTCTCCCTGGGACTTGACAAGATGCTGGACATCCTCACTTTCAAAGTAAGCCCTGTAAAGCCTCGGCTCCGACTCTTCTCTTAATTCATGACGCTTAAGCAGGTAGTAAAATATCTCCTGACCGGTTCTTATATCATTATATTCAAATGCCATATCAGAACTCCTCCCTTCTTAAGCATATGATCTTTACATTTGAACAGCTTACTGTCTTTTTCTTTCCGTCTTCATCCTCTATATTCTCAAACCGTGCCTTTTGATCATCCTGCTTAAATACGATCAGATGCTTTACCTCTCCTTCGGGATCAAGCTTTTCCATCACGTCGAGAAATACCGTACTCAATTCAATCTGTTCGCTGCTTTCCTCTATACTGTTTTTTCTTTCCTCTTTCATCTTATCCACATCTATATGAAGCCATTTTATCAGCTCAACCATGACCTCCTTAAAACAGTCCACCGTCGGCATAAGCTTCTTATGATCCTCCGGCGGCAGCGACGTCAAATCCTTAAGCTGCACTTCCTGTCTTTTTAATGCATACCCAAGTATATAAGAAAAACAAGTCTCATACTTTTGAAGCTTTTCCTGCTTTATCCTTTCTGTTTCCATCCGCCATTGCTCTTCATCAAGCTCGGTGTCTATATCGCTATCCTCTTCCTTTCTTTTTCTTGCGGTCCTTTGAGGAAGCAGCGCTATTCTCGGATCATATATTGACTCCGCGTCCTTACAATAAAGCGGTGATAATACTTCACCCATTTTTTCGAGCAGTCGCGGATTATCCATGATCGGCTCATATATCTCATTTCTGAGTGAGAATCTCTTGACCATGGATACTACCGACAGACTCTCAAGCTCTTTGGTGTATAGATCTTTCAGGTCAAAATGACTCAACAGTATCTTTTGATGTTCATCTATCGTTCTGCTTAAATATTCACTGATGACCTTAAGGTCGGACAGCTTCTGACTGTCCTCCGCCGAAAGCTTCTTTATGTTGAAATGCGTGTCCTCAAGCTCTTTTCTTCTCTGCTCGACTAAGTCCCTGTAGTTCTCGAATTTTATCTTGGTATCCGATATCATATCCATATTCTCATGAACTATCTCTTCGTACTGAGCAACGGAAAAATTAAGAGCATTTCTCCTTATGCTCACCATGGCATTGTCTATCTTTTTCAGATGTATCCTGATCTGATTGAAGAGTTCTTTTATGTCCTGAGCTGCGCGGTCATAGCTCTGTTTTTCCAGGTGAAGCTTAAATATGAGCTCCTGTATGGTGATCCTCAGGTTGCTTTCAACCTCAAGCGTGGAAAGAACAAGATTATACCCGTCGTCCGTAAGCGAATAAGAGGTTCTCCTCACATCACCGCTTATATAGACTACCCTGTTCATAACATATCTTACACTCTCTTCTCTGTACTCTCCGGCCTCATAATCAAAACCGTTAAAGGTCATAAGCTTTCCGTCATTTGAAAGAACGGTATTGATGATATAGTCTCCAAGCTCCTTTGCCTGATCAAAGTTCAGCGGCTTTTTATAAAACTCACTGTTGATATCGTCTATGAACACACCTATGTCATCCAATGTACAATGATCATCCTTTAATGATTTCTCCATCACAAAAAGAAGAACAGAGAACACCATGTTTATCTGCTCTTCATCATTGTTCAGCTCATACTTATTCCAGCTAGTCTTCTGTATTATGCTTCTGACAAGATTGGCATATAAGCCGACATTCTTCATTCTTTTCGGAAATGCCTTTAAAAATTCATACTTCACCGTATTTCTCCCGTGTCCCGTAATCTGCCTCGGATAGGATCTCCTGAGGTATATATAACCCGGCTTTAAGCAGTGAACAAAGCCGGGTTTGCCTTTGTGGCGTAAAGTTCTCTAAAAATAAGCTTATATCGTATGCTCTCTGTTCCTTCATCGGAGGCAGTCTGTCCATACTGTCCGCTTTATCTATCATCGCATTGTAAAGCGCCATACAAGGTTTTATGTGATTGCCTAATCTCTCATATATAGCTATTCCTTCATAGTCGAGATCCCCGGCATAGAGAATTACATTTTGCGGATCCTTCATATAAGGTTCCGCAGACACATCAAACTCTGTCATTGCCTTTTCTATACGCTTTCCCCCACCGTAAATGATCGTTCCGACAGGTACGCCGCACACAGCTTCTGTTCCGCCGATCAGCATCCTTCTTATACTGTAAAACGGGTCAAGATTTTCGAGTATAAGGATATTCTGGGGAGCATTTCTTGAAGCCGAATAGTATGCAAGAGGTTCGGCTGTACGGTATATGTTCAGTTCTTCCTTTTCTATACCGCAGTGCCTTAAAAGTTCGCTTGCGCTTACTCCGTCTGAACCGACTCCCGACAGGAACTTTTCTCTCTGCCATATGTCAAAGCTTCTTTCATTTTCCGAACAGCATGCTTTAAGTCTTTCGGCATGATCAACCAGATACCTGCTCAATGCAAGAACATATTCCCTCTCTCTTATATATACATCAATGTGTCTAATATAGTAGTCTATCTTTATCTTCGGACAGATAACACACCTTAATTCTTCTTCATACTCCGAAACATCTGTCTCTTCCGATACTGCCCAGTATCTTGTGTAAAGCGAGGGCTTCTTCCCGTTCTTGGGTGAATTCTTTATCGGACGTATGGAATCCTTCTCGATAAGCTTCATAATGTAATCCGCTTCTTCACTGTATGAAGCAAAG
>ONVB01000225.1 GCA_900321145.1 uncultured Eubacteriales bacterium
ACGGATACAGATAGGAGCGGATTGATTTTCCGCTCCTTTTTGATGTGCGCGACAGCGCAATGTGATCAGTCACTTCGTGACACGCGGGCGTCGTGCAATCGGATTTACGACTAAGTTGAAAAAAGAGAGCAAGTGTGAGATAATTATAAGGTCCATATGATCAGGTGTTCTTCGAGAGGTTTACATATGAAAAAAAATAAAAAACGCAAACTGCTGGTTGAGATCAGCCTTATAACGACAATCATATTTTCGGCCATTTTTGTTAATTATTCCGTGTCTGATTATTATATGACTCAGGAGGTATATCTTTCCGCAAAGAATGAGATGATCGCATATGATATAGACGGAATAAGGAATCTCCTGTTGACATTTGATAATATGAAATGGTTTTTTGATTATATGAAGGTGAACGGTGATGAGATAACTGCACGCCTTGAACGTGGAGAGCAGCCGCCGTATGCCGACACGGAATATTTTGATACCTGGATGAAATATCTGAGTGACCCTGATTTTGACGTAAACAGTGTCAGTGATGAGTACAGGGCAAGTTTTGCGCTTCATATCGGTGGTTTCTGCAGAGAGGTCATATCTAATATGAAAGAAAGGTTCAATTACGTGGATGTGTTCTTCCTGGCCGTTCATGATGAGCATGAATCATATATTATAGATGATTCCGGAGAAAAGGTGTTGCGGAGTCATGATGTATCCGAGCACAGTGCGATAAAGCAGATGCTTGATGGCAGCATAAAAAGCGAAGATCAGACTGTATTTGAAAAGTATTACGATAAATCGAGGGCGATATACTGTTATACGGGTTATGAGCCGTTCTTTCAGGACGGAGAGCTTGTAGGGTATATCGGTCTTGAATATGACTGGAGTGCCTTTCATAATGACAGAAAGCGTCGCATGATAATTTCCATAGCTGCAGCTTTTGCGGTTCTTCTTGTGCTGAACGGGCTGCTTGTATTCTATCTGAACGTGAAAGCCATAGCTCCTGTAAGCAAGGTCAAGGAAAGTATGCTTGATTATATGGAGAACAAAGACAGTGAGGCGGTGCGGGAGAAAATGAACGGCATCCGCGTCAGAAACGAGATCGGAGTTCTCGCAGACAGTTTTGCAGGGCTTGCGGAGGAGATGAACAGATATACGGGTGAGATAAGGCAGCTTACGGCAGACCGGGAGCATGCCGAGGCAGAGCTTTCCGTGGCGGCAAGGATACAGGAGGATATTATACCGGGTACATTTCCGGCATTCCCGGAGCGCAGGGAGTTTGACATCTATGCGTCTATGGATCCCGCAAGGGAGGTCGGAGGAGACTTCTATGATTTCTTTATGATCGATGATGACCGGCTGGTCATGGTGATGGCGGATGTTTCGGGCAAGGGTGTTCCGGCGGCACTCTTTATGATGTCTACAAATATCCGCATACACGAGAGGGCTTCCATGGGAGGAACGCCGGCGGAGATACTTAGCTCCGTGAATGCAAATATATGTAAGAATAATCAATCCCTGATGTTTGTAACTGTATGGCTCGGTATCCTTGAGTTAAGCACCGGAAGGCTTATCGCCGCAAGCGCGGGACACGAGTGTCCGATGATCAAAAAAGGCGCAAAGTACGAGATGCTTAAGGACAAGCATGGCAGACCTTTAGGAGTCAAGGAATCCTCTGCCTACGAGAACTATGAGCTCATGTTGAAAAAAGGCGACGGACTGTTCGTATATACCGACGGTGTGGCCGAAGCTACCGATAAAGACGACAGGATGTTTACCACCGACAGGATGCTGGAGGTCTTAAACAGTGAGACAGATCTGAGCCCCGAGGACACATTGAGGAATATGCGCAGGGCTGTGGATGATTTCGTGAAGGATGCCCCGCAGTTTGACGACTTGACCATGCTGTGCCTTAAGTATTACGGCGCATAAGAAAATTGCATAGAGATATAAGAGGACAGGTTCTTCTTTATCAGAGTGTTATAATTCAGAGGCAGATCGACATCAGCGGTCTGCCTTGTTTTTCTTTCTTCCAACACCGATATCTTCGGGGATTATGTTTTTAGGAAGGACGACCACGCGCTCGTTCTGCATTTTTTCTATAAGCTCTACATCCACTCTGAGCATATCGGCAATCTCCTGATTTGATACAGGTGCCTTAAAGCGTCGGCGGTGCAGATTTCCGAATCTTTTCTTGTTGTAGTTCTTCCAGCCTATCAGAAGGAGAGCGGCGATCAGGAAGGCTATAAAAAGGATGTAGAAATAGTGCTGTACCTCGAGAACCATCGCTCTTGTGTAGACCTTGAATTCCGGCAGAAACCAATCAAAATGAATGGCGAGTGAACCGTAGATCAGGTAGCCTATAAAGAATATGAGCACAAACCATCCGATCAGGGTAAGTATCCACTCGATGACCTTCTTCCATTTTTTCTGTCTTCCGTCTATGAAATGGTCGGAAAGATCGTATTCCGCTTTCTGCTTTAGGGGATTGGTAAAACCCTCTCGCAGTTCCGTAGGTTGTTCTTTTGTTTTGTGCATATTATTCCTCACATGTTGTTTTGTGTCATTCCAGTCCGCGGTCCGGGCTGTCCCATTTGGCAAGCTTTTTTCTGTGGATAAAGAGAGAAGGTACTGTTGTCAAAACTATGATCGCATTCAGATACCAGTAAAGGAAGGGGTACCACACGACCACGATAGCGTTCTTAAAAAGGTTTTTATCGTATCTTTTGTCCAAGAGCAGAGCTACGATAAACTGGATGGTACACACCACGGACAGGAACAGGCTTTTCCATATGTAGGGCAGTGCATACCATGTGTTGTGGAATATGAGTCCGAGTATCAGGAGTATGAGCAGGAAGAACCAGCATACGGCCCATACTATGGAGACTATCTGTTCAAGGTAGACAGGCAGCATACGACGTCTCTCCCAGCTTGAGAAGATGTCGAAGTGACGCTTCAGAATCTCCATTCCTCCGCGGGACCACCTGCGTCTTTGCTTAAAGAGGCCTTTTACGGTCTCGGGAACGAGCATCATGCACAGTGCATGAGGTTCGTATCGTACATCCCAGAAGTTTTTCTCAAGCTTCCAGGTTACGCCTATATCCTCGGTGATCATGTCACGGTCCCAAAGTTTGCTGTCCATAAGGGCTCTCTTACGAAATGCAACAACTACACCTGATACAGTCATGACTTTTCCCCATATGCGCTGTGTTCGTTTGATCAGGCTGACGATGCTTGCGTATTCACATAGCTGAAGCTTGGCAAGCATGGAGCTTCTGTTTCTGACGCGGGGGTTACCGGTTACGGCACCCACACGTTCTCCGTTGTAGGGATTTGTGAAGTGCGGCACCATGTAGTTTAGCGCATCCGGCAGAATATAGGCATCGGAGTCAACACCCATCAGTATCTCGCCTTTTGCAGCCATCAGCCCGAGGTACAGGGCGTTCGCCTTTCCGTTATTTTCTTTTAGATCTATGAAGCGAAGCTTGTCATACTTATCCAGCAAACCGTTTATGATTTCCGAAGTATTGTCACTGCTTCCGTCGTTGATCGCTATTATTTCATAGTTTGGGTATTCCAGTTCGGATAGTCGCCTTACAGTGTTTTCTATAGTGGAGGCTTCGTTGAAGCACGGAACGAGTATAGAAACCATAGGAGTCTCATAAAGAGGCAGCGGATCCCTCTTTTCGTTGAAGAAGTAGAAGATTACTCCGCCGATGACCCAGGTTACCGACATGATCGCCGGATACCAGAATACAAATAATTCTATAAGCTTAAGCATATTAGTCCCTCAAATTATAGTCTGTTAACATAGTTTATAGAGTATTTCGCGAGATTATATCTTATTATATCGGACAATTCAACGATATATTTATATAAAAGTTGTGTAGATTGAATGAAAAATACCGAAAAAATGACCAAAAGAAAGCAGTGTCATTTTTATGGAAAACAGCGTGAAGACGAATTCCGTTGCGTGCCAAAAAACCGTTTAATTAAGTAGACTAAAAGGCTTGTTTGCTGTATAATATATATTATTTTGTGTACTGAACCGGACAGCCTGTGAAGTGAATCTGACCGTCACCGGGGCAGGATCGATACATATTTTTTTGGGAGGTTCCGTAGATGGGACTAATTATAAGTGACCTGACAGATGAAAACAAAACCCTCTACATGGATTATATAGATGCAGATGTAGCTGAGAATCTTGAACGGACTATTTATCGCGGTATTATTGCCTGCGACGACTTCGGGAAGCCTGAGGGCGGGATGGTATGGCGCTATAAGCGTATAGATCCGGAGGAAGCGTTAATATACGAGAGTGTGATAGAGTGGATACGTGCGGATATTCCGGAAGCCTTCGAAATGATGATGAACGCGTACAGGATGCGCATCCTGGGTGAAGAGGTTGTAAGGTCGAAAGTTCAGATCCCGGTCAAGAACGGGAAGCAGATGAAGGACTATCTTAAAAATGCGGGTTTTGATATGAAACTCACGGAGAGCGACACGGCAGTTATGAAGCTTTCGGAGCTTGCGGGTACCGCGATAATGAAGAAGCTTAAAGGAAAGAAGATACCGGGTTCCATAAAGCCGATCAAAGATATATCGCCTTTGATGTTTAAAACAGGAATTGCAAAGTGTGTGCTTAAGGGAAAGACGGGGCTGTGTGATGACCTCGGAAACCTGTTTATCAAGTGGTTTGAGACAGATGTGTCATGTGCATCCGTTGATGGAAAAGACGTAAACGGCTTTTTCCTTTTTCATAGGAAACCGTCGGAGCTTATCGAGGCTCAGCTTATGATATGCCTGGATCAGAATTTCAAGACGATCCTTCCCCTTATGATGTACCAGGTTATAAGTGCGATGATCAAAAAATACGGTCCCGATCAGAAGGTCTCTTTTGACAGGCATAACGATCAGGTATTGTTGCTGGCGGAGAAGCTGATCCCGAGAGGCTTCGGAATACCTGTCTATGTCGGAACCAGAAGCGAGAGCTGACATTGCATAGCAGGTGGAGAAATCTGACAAAAAGGAGGACTGACTGTGGAAGAGACTTATGTTAGACAACAACAAATAGAGCAGATAACTGCAAATGCGGAGCCTCAGATGATGGAGGCTTCACAAACCAGAAATGAGTATCTTGAGACCATGCAGCAGGATATGCGAAGGAAGACGGAGCTTGACAACAGCGAGTGGAACGGAATCCTGCAGCGTAAGAATTCCTCCTATATGGATGCGGTAAAGGAAGCAAACAATGCGCTTCACGATAAATTGCAGCAGGTCATACCTACCGATCTCGAATCATTTGAGAGCAGCCTTGCGGATCTTGAGTCTAAGTATGAAACACTGATACAAAGCTGCAATATCTATCTTCAGAAAAGGAAGTGGGCCATAACACCGAGCGGAAGAGCCAGGGCGAGGATGGTAAAGCAGACACTTGCTTCTGCAATTGCGGAAAAGAGCAGACTTAAGGAGAGTGCCTATGACATCTATCGCAGCAAGAACTTCGGCGCAGGTGTTATATGGGGAAATACGATGAACGAGACCAGGCGCACGACGATCAGATCTGATTCCCAAAATGAAAGGAAGGTCGGTAAAGCCACCGTCATAGAAAACGGAGGAGCGGTTTACTACTTCAAAAAAGAGACGAAGTATCTTCCGGTGAGCGAAAGGCTTGAGGAGGAAATCTTCAATAACCCCAGGTTTTTGAGTGAAAAAGCCAAGCTTGACAGGTTGAAACCATATTTAAAAGGAGAACAAATCGCGGTTTCAAATGTACTTAAAACTATAGGAGGACATCCGGATGTATATACGCCTGCTTCCGTGCTGAAAAATGTGAACAACGTAATCAAGGAAGTGGACCCGTCCGCAAGTCTTCTTGAGGAAAGCTACGGATCGCTCCTTTTGGATATATGCCCCTTGTTTGCAGAAATTCATTCCTCTGCTTCGAGCATGAATTCCGCGGGGGTAGAGCCCGACAGACCGCTTGAGATGCGTAAGGTGGCTGCAAGCAGGCTTGCCGAATTATTCGGTATGTCCGATATGATCGCAGAGTCAAAGACGGTTAATCGCGTCAAAACCGACGAGAACGGAAATACTGTAGTTGAAAAGGGGGTTGCCACCAAGGAAATAACCGGGGATACCAAGTTGGAACTTAGGGTAAAAGCAAACCAAACCAAGGATAAACAGATAGAGTATACCCCCGAAGCCGTGGCCAAGCTTAATGCCTTGAGGATATTTGATGTTATCTGTGGTATTGTTGACAGGGATGAATCACAGATACGCTATGAATCGGAGGTCGTAGACGGCAAGGTCGTGGTCAACGGTATCAAGTGTCTCGGAAACAGCTCATCTTTCGGCAAGTTAACCTACGAGAGCATTACAAAGGATGCCGGAGGTATACATGGTCTGAAGCCGTTAGAGGTAAACGGTAAATCGATGATCACGTATGTAGATACGTCCATGGCTGCAGCGCTGCTTAACATAAAAGACGAAGATGTAAAAAAGCTTATGGGAGATATACTTTCAGAAGATGAGATCAAAGCGTTAAATGACAGGATTCGCGGTGTGGTAAAGCTGTTTGATTCCGGCAAGATCATAACTGTGGAAAAATGGAATGAACAGGCGGCAAATAAGGTTTTGAAAGATACCGAACAAGCCCAGCCGGAATTTTTCAGGAGTGTGAAAGTTCAAACTAAAAAAGAAAAGAA
>ONVB01000027.1 GCA_900321145.1 uncultured Eubacteriales bacterium
AGGCTTAAGCTTGAGAAGACTCCCGTGTTCATGGATATGAGCTTTGAAGAGGATCTGAGTCTTATGATATGCGTGAATGACAGATGGTTCTACAAGGCGCCTCAGACGAAGGTCATAGACCTTATGCCTGCATTTTTCGAGGCAGGGCAGCCGGAGGTAAAGCCGGGAGAGGAGCTGGATATCTTAGTCTTCGCAACCCCTCCGACAGGTGAAAACGAACCGGGCAGGATAGATTATGAGACGACTATGAAAAAACTGCCCAAGCTTCATCTTCGTTATGAGCCGGTGGCAAGACTTACGAAATATAAAACATACAGATAATGAAGAATCTTAAAAAGGGGGACAGTAAACCATGGAACGTGGCTACATAGGAGTCGATCTCGGAACCTCTGCGGTAAAGCTCCTGCTGATGGATGAGAACGGCGGCATCATCAGGACGGTGACAAAGGAGTATCCTTTAAGCTTTCCGAAGCCGGGCTGGTCGGAGCAGAATCCCTATGACTGGTACGAGCAGAGTGTGGCAGGGATAAAAGAGTTGATAGCCGGCTGTGAGGATAAGATAAAGGGTATAAGCTTCGGCGGACAGATGCATGGTCTGGTGGTGCTCGATGCAGAGGATAAGGTCATAAGACCTGCTATACTGTGGAATGACGGAAGGACAAATGAAGAGGTTGATTACCTTAACGATGAGATAGGAAAACAGGTGCTTTCGGCAGAGACCGGAAATATCGCTTTTGCCGGCTTTACGGCACCTAAGATACTTTGGATGAAGAACCACGAGCCCGAGAACTATGCGCGCATAGAGAAGATCATGCTTCCGAAGGATTATCTTGCCTACAGGCTGTCCGGAGTTCATGCTACCGACGCATCGGATGCATCCGGTATGCTTCTCTATGATGTAAAGAACCGCTGCTGGTCCGAAAAAATGTGTGAGATATGCGGTGTTAAGCCTGAGCAGCTTGCAAAGGTTTACGAAAGCTACGAGGTTATCGGAACCGTTAAGCCCGAAGTGGCAGCAGAGCTCGGGATACCGGCTGACGTGAAGGTCATAGCAGGCGCGGGCGACAATGCGGCCGCAGCCATCGGCACGGGAACGGTGAATGACGGTGACTGCAATATATCTCTCGGGACGAGCGGCACCATATTTATCGCTGCGGATAAGTTCTCCGTGGATGACAGAAACGGACTTCACTCCTTTGCTCACGCAACGGGCGCATGGCATCTGATGGGATGCATGCTTTCGGCTGCTTCCTGCAACAAGTGGTGGGTAGAGGATATCCTGGGTGAGACCGACTATGCGGCGGAGCAAAAGGATATAGACAAGCTCGGTACCAATGATGTCTACTTCCTTCCCTATCTTATGGGCGAGCGTTCACCGATAAATGATACCAACGCGCGCGGTGCCTTCATCGGCATGCGCATGGACACAACGAGGAGTGAGATGACTCAGGCTATCTTAGAGGGCGTAACCTTCGCACTTCGTGACAGTCTCGAGGTTGCACGCGCATCCGGACTTGATATACAAAAGACACGCATCTGCGGCGGCGGAGCAAAAAGCCCGCTCTGGCGCAAGATGATCGCAAATATCATGAATGTTACGGTAGAGACCATAGAGAGCGAAGAAGGGCCGGCCTTAGGTGGCGCTATGCTTGCGGCAGTAGGCTGCGGTGAGTATAAGAGCGTCAGCGAAGCTGCTTCAAAGATAGTTAAGGTCACCGGCTCCGAAGCTCCGGACCCGGAGCTTGTAGCTCTCTACGAATTCAGATACAGAAGGTTCTCGCTTCTGTATCCGGCACTTAAAGATACATTTTCAAGGATATAATGAATATAGGAGGAAAAAAAATGAGTGAGATTTTTGCAGGTATCCCGACAATCAAGTATGAGGGCCCGACAAGTACCAACCCTTTTGCGTTCAAGTATTATGATCCCGAGCGTGTGATCATGGGCAAGACCATGAAGGAACACCTTCCTTTTGCCATGGCATGGTGGCATAATCTGTGTGCTACCGGCGTTGATATGTTCGGTGTGGGTACGGCGGATAAGAGCTTTGGCGCATCGGCTGTAGGAACCATGGAGCATGCCAAGGCCAAGGTGGATGCGGGTATTGAGTTTATGCAGAAGCTCGGCATAGAGTATTACTGCTTCCATGATGTGGACCTTGTTCCGGAGGATGCGGATATCAATGTGACCAATCAGAGGATTGACGAGATATCGGATTATATTCTCGAGAAGACCAAGGGAACGAACATCAAGTGCCTCTGGGGTACCGCGAATATGTTCGGCAATCCGAGATTCATGAACGGCGCGGGAAGCACCAACGATGTGGATGTGTACTGCTTTGCTGCGGCACAGATAAAGAAGGCTCTTGATACCACCGTTAAGCTCGGCGGTAAGGGCTATGTATTCTGGGGCGGAAGAGAGGGCTATGAGACTCTTCTCAACACCAAGATGAAGTTCGAGCAGGAGAATATAGCGAACCTTATGCGTATGGCACGTGACTACGGCAGGAGCATAGGCTTCAAGGGTACATTTCTTATAGAGCCCAAGCCGAAGGAGCCGATGAAGCATCAGTACGACTTCGATGCCGCTACGGCTATAGGCTTCCTTAAGGAGTTCGGCCTTGACAAGGATTTCAAGATGAACATCGAGGCAAACCATGCAACTCTTGCGGGACACACCTTCCAGCATGAATTGAGGGTGAGCCGCGAGAACGGTATGCTCGGTTCCATAGATGCAAACCAGGGCGATGTTATGCTCGGTTGGGATACCGACTGTTTCCCCAGCAATGTATATGATACCACGCTTGCAATGTATGAAGTGTTAAAGAACGGCGG
>ONVB01000173.1 GCA_900321145.1 uncultured Eubacteriales bacterium
TTCGGACAGGGCAAGCTTTTGGAAGTGGGACAGGAGGAAGAAGCAGCTCTGGACTACCTCGGCAACAGGCGTAGACAAGATCGTTATACCGGATGACACGGGGCTTGTAGGCAAGGCCCTGAAGGAGAAGCGGGTTGTGGTTACCAACGATCCTTACAACGATCCGGATTTCAATTCCGCAGTCGACAAGAAGACAGGCTATGTGACCAAGTCGGTGCTTGTTATGCCGGTTGCAAATATCTACGGAGATTACATCGGAGCATTTCAGATCATAAACAAGAACAGTGACGACGGCTTTGATGAGGCTGAGGACGTGAGGAAGCTTTCGCTCGCGGCTCTTATATGCGGTATAGCGCTTGAGTCGGAGACCTTCCTTGAGGATTCACACCACGACAAGCTGACCAAGCTCAAGAACCGTATGGGCTTCTACAGCGATTTCTCGAGAAAGTACACCAAGCTGCTTGAGAAGGGCGAGCCTCTGAGCATGTACATTTCCGATATAGATAAGTTCAAGAGGGTAAATGATACCTACGGCCACAACGCCGGTGATGATGTGCTCTCATCTGTGGCACAGATCATGTCCGATGCGTGCGAGGAGAACCAGTGCGTATACAGATGGGGCGGTGAGGAGTTCATCATGATCATGACGAACACGACACTCGAGCAGTGTGTGGCAAAGGCCGAGTCGATAAGGAAGACCATAGAGAAAACTCCGATGAACGCTGACGGTACCATAATCGATGTGACCATGAGCTTTGGCTGCAGGCAGTTCGACAGCGAGCTTTCGATAGAGGAGAATGTGAGCGTAGCGGACGGCTTCCTCTACACCGCAAAGGAGAGCGGAAGAAACTGCGTTATCTATGAGAAGAATGAGAAATAAGATTCTTTGTCCCTGTCATCCTGAGCGAAGCAACAGGAAGGATCTTAATAGAGAGGTTACATATGAGATACAGAAAAGATAAACACGGAGAAGATATATCGTTGCTCGGTTACGGGTGTATGCGCTTCACTAAGAACGGAAGAAGCATAGACCTTGACAAGGCGGAAAGGGAGATCATGGCGGCTTATAAGGCCGGTGTGAACTACTACGACACGGCGTACATTTACCCGGGCAGCGAGGTCGCCCTCGGTGAGATACTAAAGAGGAACGGGATACGCGAGAAGGTGAAGATAGCGACCAAGCTTCCACAGTACCTTATAAGCAGCCGAAAGGCGATAGACAAGTATTTCGATGAACAGCTCGAGAGGCTGCAGACGGACTATATAGACTATTACCTGATGCATATGCTTACAGACAAGGTGGCGTGGGAGAACTTAAAGAAGAACGGAATCCTGGAGTGGATTGAGGAGAAGAAGGCTTCGGGACAGATAAAGAATATCGGCTTTTCCTACCACGGAGATACGGCGAAGTTCTTAGACATACTGAATGATTACGACTGGGAGTTCTGCCAGATACAGTATAACTATATGGACGAGACGACCCAGGCCGGAAGAAAGGGACTTGAGGCAGCTTACGCCAAGGGCATACCCGTTATAATCATGGAGCCGCTCAGGGGCGGTAAGCTGGTGGACCTTATGCCGGATGCGGGAAAGAAGCTGATCGCGGCCAACAAGCGCGGCTGGAGTGCAGCCGAGTGGGCTTTCAGATGGCTTATGCAGCAGCCTGCGGTGACCTGTGTGCTCTCGGGCATGAACTCGACTGCCATGGTCGAGGAGAACTGCCGCATTGCGTCCGAGGTGGCAGACAACGAGTTTACCGAAGCGGACTACGAACTCATATCCAAGGTCAAGGCGTCCCTGCTTGACAAGACCAAGGTTGGCTGTACAGCCTGCTCCTACTGCATGCCCTGCCCGAAGGGAGTGGATATACCGGGTATCTTCAGGTGTTATAACCACATGTACACCGAGAATAAGCACGACGGCAGGTTCGAGTATGCGCAGACGGTCGCGCTCACGAAGGAGCCTTCATTTGCCTCTCAGTGCATAGAGTGCGGCAAGTGCGAGATGCACTGTCCGCAGCATATCCCGATCAGGGAGAAGCTCAAGGAGGCAGACAGGAAGCTCAGGCCGCTTCCGTATAAGATAGGGATCAATATCGCAAGAAAGTATATATTGAATAAAAAGAGTAAAAGTAAGAAGTGATCATGGCAGTGATGAATGAAAGCACTGTTTCGTCCTGAACGTGACACGAGCGAAGAATGAAAGCACGGTGTCATCCTGAGCGCAGCGACGCAGACCTCAATGCGGAGCGTTGAGGTGCCGGCCTTCGATGTCATAAGGAATCCACCGCAAGCGGTACCCCTTATGACGAA
>ONVB01000174.1 GCA_900321145.1 uncultured Eubacteriales bacterium
ATGACCTCACAGGCACCGTCGCCGGTGTCATATCTCGAGGTGCTTGAATTCCAGGTAAATACCCTGCCGCTTTTGTTCTCGGCATCTACATTTACCAAGTAGCCGGTCAGCTTTATGTGATCGCCCTTTTTAAGCTTCTTTATCTTTCTTTTGACGGAAGAATCCGCAGGGATCAGGTGGTTGTTTGAGCACTGGGCACCTACGCCGCCTTCACCGCCTACGGGGATGAGGTCGCTGTAGTCCGAAACTCTCCAGTGAACCCAGCGGTGTGACTGTCTCCAGTGAAAATCAATCTTATCGTTATACTCGGCGACCGAACCCCAGGCCATAGCTACATCCACAGGGGCAAGCCGGCTTGCGAGACTGAAGCCGGGGTAACGCTTCGTGTGTACCACAAGCGCTTCTATCTCATAGGAGTACTGGTAGTAGATGTCGACCTCGTAGCCGGCCATATCCTTCGTAGCATACCCCGTAGTCTCGATCTGTACAGGCTCACCTATGCCGGCGATACCCCTCCTTCTTCCGAGTCCCCTTATGAAGCTTAAGACGAAGAGGACGGCGATCGTGATGAGTACCGCGAGTGCTATCATCTGAGCCTGCTTCGGAATTGTAAGCTGTTTCTTCCGTCTGACCTCGTTTGCCGGTACCGGCGGTGCGGGAGAAAAAAGATTCTTAAGCACATCGTTCTCGGGTTCGGGCTGAGGCTTTCGTTTATCGGTTTCTGTCTTGGGCTTGACTCCCGTGAACATGCCGCAGGCTTCACAAAAGTCTGCGCCGTCGGGAAGACTGCTGCCGCAGTATGGACATATCATGATAGCACCTCCTCATAAATATGTAATGGCATGACCGCTTTTTTTACAATATATGCTGTATCCGGAAATGACAAACACGCGTAAATATTGTATCATACAGATAAAAAAAAGTCGATAATTACCTCTTGCAAAATGCGAACAGATGTTCTATAATGCATATATCCATAATAATTCGGGAGTTATCCCGAGGGAACATGTCCGAAGAAGCTTGTGGGCGGGAGGTGATATGGCATGACGGAAAAATCGATGGACGACTTAAAGAGAGTGGATGTTATATGCGAGCATACGGTGGATGGGGTTGTCATACCGCTTAAGATGAGAGTCAAGGATGACAACGGTGAATACCAGACATACAGGATAGATGCCTATAAGGATAAGTCGGGCAACGGGGCTTATACCACACGAGACGGCATATATGTCACGAACGAGACGAACTACTTCGAGTGCAGCATAGGCGTTCTCGGCAGGGTGCGTGTCATAAGGCTTTATTATAAGTCGAAGGAAGGTATATGGAGACTGGGGATGTAAGGCGGGAAAGGAGAGGATATTTTGATCGTACATTGTCCAAGGTGCAAAGCTCCTATCGGAGAAGGGGCGGATTCGTGTCCCGAGTGTTATCTTGTTTTCTCGGAAGCGGATAAGAGGGCTATAATTGAAGAGAAGAGATCACGCGTTTCGAGCGAATACAGGGATCAGCAGGAGATGCTCGATGCGTTTTATAAGAAGAGAAGAGTATTCCTGCGGGCGCTTATCATATCGCTGATCCTGATACCCGGGGTACCTGTAGCTGTTTTGGCTGCGGGAGCGAATCTGACAGTCCTGGTTGTGGCTTATGCCATAACGGTACTGTTCATGATAGGGACGATCGTGGCGGGGATAGTTACCGGTGCCGCAAGATGTCCGTATTGTGATTCGATCCTGTTCAGGCAGTATGGCACGCATTGCCATACATGCGGGAAGAAGATTTTCTAAGCAGCAGCGTTAATAGTCGAAGTATTTGAAAACGGATGCACCGGTCGGTTTTGGTACGACAGTATCATGCGTGGAGACTGTGTCATTCTGAGCAAGCGACGCGAAGAATCTTGATCTGGAGGTATGAGGATGACAGACGGATACCAATATTTATATGAGACACATCTGCATACGAATCAGGGGAGTGCCTGCGGGAAGAATTCCGGCAGGGAGATGGCGCAGGCGGCCAAGGAGTACGGTTATGCGGGAATCTGTGTGACGGAGCATAACTGGGGCGGAAATACATGCATCCCGGGAAATCTCGGCTGGACCGAGTGGGTCGATGAGTTCGTGAAGGGGTACTACGATGCTCTCGAGTACGGAGAAAAGCATGACCTTGATGTATTCTGGGGATATGAGGCAGGGTTTGACGCAACGGAGTTCCTGATACTTGGGCTTACGCCGGAGTGGCTTAAAGCTCATCCTGAGATAAAGGATGCCACGGTCAGGGAGCAGTTTGATATAGTGCACGCCGGGGGCGGTATAGTGGTTCATGCGCATCCCTTCAGGGAGGAGTATTACATACCCGAGATAAGGCTTTTTCCGGAGTATGTGGATGCGGTAGAGGGTGTAAATGCGACGCACTCCTGCCACAGGAGCAAGAGCCACAACGACCCGAGGTTTGACGAGAGAGCCATAGAGTATGCTCATAAGCACGGACTGCCCATAACTGCAGGTTCGGATGTCCACAGCACGGTTATGCTCGGAGGCGGCATGGTTTTTAAAAAGCGCCTGAAGTCGGGCAAGGAGCTGGCGGCTGCCATTATCAACGACGGCGATTATATAATCACCAACGGTGACTGCCGGTATGATAAGCACGGAAGTCCGATGCAGCATGCATAGAGCGTGGCGGCCGGTGCCGACCATTCGCGGGATCACGGAGCAAGAAGCGCTGAAGACCGGATATTAAACAGATGATCATCAGAAGAAATGTTTAAGGGAAATGTTTTCAATATGACTAAAGTCATGCCGAAAACATTTCTTTTTTCACTTCAAAACATGATCCGGGATTGATATTATAATCTCGCAGCAAGGAAACAGACTGTATGAAAGATAAGTATCGGTAGTGTAAAGTGAGTTATGAAAGAAGATTCTTCGTCACTGCGTTCCTCAGAATGACACGGTGTCATCCTGAGCGAAGCGAAGGATCTTATCAAAGGACGGGGAAAAAATGGAAGAAGATAAAAGGACTATATTGAAAGCCGTAGATTTGACCAAGAAGTATGATGGCAGGACAGTGGTTGATAACCTGAATATCGAGATCAGGAAGGGAGAGGTATTCGGACTGCTCGGCCCGAACGGTGCGGGAAAGAGCACGACCATGAATATGATCTGCAATATAATCAAGCCTGACTTCGGAGCAGTGGAGTTCCTTGGGAAGGATTTTAAGAAGAACAGGAAGGAGCTTAGCAGGCACTTGGGATACATCCCGCAGCACTTGGCGATCCACGGCAACCTGAAGGCATGGGAGAATGTGGAGCTCTTCACATCACTTTACGGAATAAGGGGAGCGGAGCTTAAAGGCAGGATCGATGAAGCTTTAGAGTACGTAGGACTTTCCGAGAGGAGAAATGATTATGCAAGGAAGTTCTCGGGCGGTATGAAGAGGAGGCTTAACATAGCCTGCGCCATAGGGCACCATCCGGATCTGCTGATATTTGATGAGCCGACGGTAGGCATAGATCCGCAGTCGAGAAACTTTATCTTGGAGAAGATAAAGGAGTCGAACAGGAACGGAGCGACGGTTATCTACACCAGTCACTATATGGAAGAGGTGGAAGCGATATGTACACGCATAGCGATCATGGACAACGGCAAGATCATAGCGAGCGGTACGAGCGAGGAACTGAAGAAGCTTGTAGTGGAGGATACAGGCTCCATAACCTTGGAGGAAGTATTCCTGACACTTACCGGAAAGAAACTGAGGGACGTATAAGATGATCGGATATTTGATAAAGAACAATTTCAAGATAATGTTCAGAAGCGCGGTAAATATACTGCTGTATGTCCTCTGTCCGATAGTGGTATCGGCAGTGCTGATAAGTGCATTTTCATCTCTTATGGAAAGCTACAAGGCAGCACCGGACTTCACGGTGGGGTACAGGATGCAGTCGGGCAGCGAGTATGCGGGCTATATGAGCCGGCTTGCCGGTATCGCGGAGGAAAACGGGATAACCTTTGCGGAGTATGACAAGGGCGATGTGGAAACGCTTATCCGTGAACACTCGCTCGGTGGCTTTGTGGAATTCACAAAGGATGGCTATAAGATATATGAAACGGGTGATGCCAAGGTCGAGGGCGCTGC
Source organism: uncultured Eubacteriales bacterium (assembly GCA_900321145.1). Lineage (GTDB taxonomy): Bacteria > Bacillota > Clostridia > Lachnospirales > Lachnospiraceae > Coprococcus_C. The sequence continues at coordinate 4,129 of ONVB01000174.1, forward strand.
TCTTGAGTGCCTGATCTCTACATTTTTCAACAGTGCGATAAGCATGCATACGGATGATGTGAGTTTCAAAACTGAAAGACCGGAGTTTGCACCGGCGATAAACTCCACGGATTACTATGGGATAATATATGTGGTTTACTTCGGATGGTGCGCCATCGTCTGTGCGGCCGGACTCTTTGCTCATGAAAAGAAGTACCGCATAAGCGAGAGGCTTGAGGTATCGAACCTGTCGACACTGCAGATATATCTTGCAAGGCTTATCCCGATCGTAACGGTGGTTTCCCTCGGGACCGGAGCGGCAGCGGTCATATCGGCCGTCACCCTGGGTGTGCACTGGGGCAATATAGCTTTGTC
>ONVB01000176.1 GCA_900321145.1 uncultured Eubacteriales bacterium
CAGATTTGGGAGAACATATGGCTAAGAAGAATAACAAAAAGGGAAGTAATATACAGAAGGTCAACAGAAATCAGAGCAGTAATCTCGCGAAGAGGGCATCTCTTCCGGCTGATATAGATTCCGCAAAGGAAAGGATAGCGGATAAAAAGGCTAAGGCTGCGGCAGATAATGCTAAATCCGTCAGGGATGAAGCGGCCTTAAAGTCACAGGCGGCTTATAAGGCAGAGCTTGAGAAGAGAGAGCAGGAAGAACCACCCGTGAAACCAAAGGGCGGAGCAGCTGTATTTCATTTCCTTGATAAGGTTGGTGATATCTTCTTTTTAAATATGTTTTTTGTTATATCCTGTCTCCCGATAATCACTATAGGTGCGGCGTTTACGGCACTTTATTACACCTGCTTTAAAATGGCTGACAATAAAGAGGGTTCGTCTATCTTAAAGCTTTATATAAAGTCATTTAAATCTAATTTTAAGCAGGCTACGGTTCTTTGGATTCTTATGCTTGCTGTTCTTGTCGGTGCATACGCTTCCTACGTGGGCTGGTATTATACCGAGAACAATATGCTTTTGATGCTTACCGGTTTTATACTGATCATCGTAAGCCTGTTCTTCCCGCTGCAGTATCCTTTGCTTGCGAGGTATGACAATACCTGCTTTACGATAATCAAGAATTCGTTTATCCTTGCCCTTACCAAATTCAAGTCATGGGCAGTGGTATTCTTTGCATGGGGAGGTCCGATCATAGTATATGCTATGAATCCCGATTTCTTCATATGGACATGGTTCTTCTGGATAGTGTATCTTTTTGCCTTTGTGGCATACGGTACATCCTTCTCTCTGCTTAAGCTTTTTTCGGAGCTGGAGAGTGCACAGGAAGAACAGTAGTATAGTCTTATATTTTCTGTAAAACTTGAATAATTCATCCTGCATGAGTATAATTGTGGTAGGTTAAACTATTGATCCGGGGGGACTTGCCATGAGTATTTATAAACCGACGCAGGATGAACTTATTTCTTGTTTCAATGATACAGTCAATCTTTCACTTACTGACAATGATATAAAGGAAAATACAGCCAAAATGGCGGCTTCAAGCAGTGTATACCCTGAGGATTATATATCCGGAAAGCCGGCTGATCCGTATATTATGAAAGGGCGTCCCGAGGTGGATGTGGTCGAGAGTACCACATTTGCGGCTGCAAGAGATGTTATTTTTGCGCCGGGATCTAAAGCGCGAAGAGTTGCGGTGCTGAACTTTGCGAATCCGCATACTCCGGGAGGCGGCGTTACAAGAGGTGCCATGGCTCAGGAGGAGTGTCTGTGCAGGAGCAGCAACCTGTATCAGGGACTGGTCGGGGAGCTTCAGAATACTCAGTATTATGAATATCATAAAGCCATGAGAGATGTGATCTTCTCCGACAGGATAATCTATTCCCCGGGAGTGCTGGTGTTTAAGGATGAGTCGCCCTGTCCTCAGCTTATGCCTAAGGAAGATTGGTTTTCCGTAGATGTCATTACCTGTGCGGCGCCATATATGGCCGATACCGTTTTTATCAATTCCGAGGTAATAAACAATATATTTGTTTCACGTATCATGAACATATTCAGAGTTGCTTTCGACAACGGGGTCGATACCCTGATCCTCGGTGCTTTTGGCTGCGGAGCCTTCAGGAATTCTCCGGCGGTGGTCGCGAGCGCGTTCAGACAGGTGATCGACAACCTGGAAAACTGTAACGGTGTCGGCGTTAACAAGGTAGTATTTGCCATAAAGAAAAGTCGCGGAGAAGACAGGATCTGCCCGAATCTGCAGGCATTTGTCAATGAGTTTTATGCCGCATCCTCAGCGGTATTAAGGTCATCCGATGACGAGGAGCCCAACCTTGGCTTAAGAGCCGAAAGCACTTGGACAAACGGATATGTCATGCCTGACGGTACTAAGCTTGAGAGTATGAATGAGAGGATGGAATTCGGAAGGATCAAGTGGAACAATCCGTATTGCGGCAAAAACATATCCATATTCGGCGATTCAATCAGTACACTGGCAGGCTATAATCCCGAGGGTTTTAACGTGTTCTATGAAGGAAGCTTCCTCGAGATAACGGGAGTCAGGGAGCCTGTTGATACCTGGTGGGGAAGGATAATAGGATTTCTCGGAGCAAATCTGCTGGTAAACAACTCCTGGTCGGGATGCCTGGTTTCGGCAGAGGATAAAGAAGGGGACGGTTTTCCGTCGGGCTGCAGCAAAAGGCGCATAGAGATGCTTGGTGTGCCGCATAAGACAAACAAAGCTTATGATGTAAATCCTGATGTTATCATCATATATATGGGTACAAACGACTGGGCTTACGGCATACAGCCTGCCGTCTTTAAGGATGGTTATGATGCCATGCTGAACGGGATAAGCAACAGGTATCCTGATGCTACGGTCTGGTGCTGTACGCTTTGTTCGTCCAAGATATCCTCTAAACCACAGTTTATGTTCCCGACCGAACCCGGCGGCTACAGTATAGAGACATATAACGATATTATAAAGGAGCGGGCCAAGTCATATGACTATGAGTTGATCGACTTTGCCTCGTTTAAAGTGCCGTATGATTCGATAGACGGAAGCCATCCGAATGCGGAAGGAATGAGAACCCTTACCGAGCTTGTTGCCAAGGAGATGCGTATGGTTACGGGGATAAACTCTGACGGCACAAAGTTCGATGCTTCCGCTCCGTCGGCGGAAAAGCTTACCGGGAAGAAGATCGCAGGGAGATACAGTATAAAGAAATACTTGTGGACCGACGGATTGCAGCAAAGATTTAAGGCTCTTGATACCGCGGAGGGGACGGAATGCATGATGGCCGTTCCGGAGAATAAGGATGACGGACATGTGGATTACTTTATAAAGAAGGTCGAGATGCTGAAAAATATCCGCCACGACAGGCTTGTAAATGTATATGGCTATGCGGAGGCGGATTCGACCATATATATGCTTGAGGATTACAGGGAACACAGACGGCTTTTGGATGCCGACAAGGAAGCAAAAAACAATCATACATTTCTTAACCATAAGGGCATATTGAAATATATGATAGACATTACCATGGCCTGCGCCTACCTTCACAGCCAGAACCCGCCCTTTGTCCACAGATGCATAACTCCAAAGTGCATACTTATCTGTGATGACGGAAACGCCCGTCTTTCCGGCCTTTATTCCATGATCAGAGGCAACGATACCGGCGATATGCTTATGGGCAGGAAGGGATTTGAAGCGCCGGAACAGTATTTTCTGCCGGTTTCTCCTGCCGTGGATGTATATGCCATAGGAAGGACCATGCTCTCCCTTCTGACAGACGCGGATATGCTCAGCGACAGAGACAGCAACGGAAAGTCATATATCACTGCTTCGGTTTTGAAAAAGAAGTACGGAGTCGACAAAAAGCTTGCCAAGATTGTTGAAAAGTGTATCGAACCCGATACGAAAAAGAGATACAAGAATGCGGCGGAACTCTTAGAGGAGCTTAAGAAATGCTCCCTCTAAGCGATATCCCGGTTTTTCGGTAATAAAAAATAATTAATGGTGGAATGGGAGGCGGACATTATAGAAAAGAAAAAGAAGCTGCTTACATTTTCGTATGACGACGGTGTAAAGCAGGACAGAAGACTTGTTGAGATATTTAATAAATACGGGCTTAAGTGTACATTTAATATAAATACGGGAATACAGTCCGAAAGTTCTGAATGGATGGTTCAGGATATACATGTAAAGCGCATGGAGCAAAGTGACATAGGAGGTCTGTATGACGGACACGAGATAGCTGTCCACGGACTGACGCATGCCAATCCTGCGGGGCATGATGAAGCATGGTTTGAAGAGGAATACGGCCGTGACATAGAGAATATAACAAGAATCTACGGAAGGAGGCCCGTAGGAATGGCTTATGCCTATGGTGCCTATGACGATGCTGTATGTGCATGGCTGTGCGGGCACGGTATAAAGTACGGAAGAACCGTGGATGCGTCAAAGAGCTTTGACCTGCCTGAGGATCTGATAAGGCTCAGGCCGTCGTGCCATCATAACGATGCGGAGCTTTTTCCTATGCTGGAGCGGTTTTTGAATGAAACACCTCCGGAGGGAGAAAGCCGGCTTTTTTATGTATGGGGACACAGCTATGAGTTTGATGCGGTAAGGAACTGGGCGAGAATAGAGGAATTCTGTGCCCGTGCGTCAGGGCGGGAGGATGTGTTCTATGGGACCAATACCGAGTGTCTGGAGTATCTTGGGCTGTTGAAGGTGTAAAGAAAGGATAGTTGACGGAGGTATATATGGATGAGGCAAGGAGAGTCCTTGAGAGTCTTGAGAAGGGTGAACTGAGTGTAGATGAGGCCCTGGTTTTTTTTAAGAAAGAACCTTTTAAGGAGCTTGATTTCGCGAAGCTTGACACTCACAGGGGCTTGAGAAGCGGTTTTCCCGAAGTGGTTTTCTGTGAGGGGAAGCCTGATGATCACCTTAAGAGCATATATGAAAAGCTGCTCGATGCCGACGGAAGGGTATTTGGTACCAGAGCGTCGGAGTCACAGTATGAGCTGATAAAGTCTGTCATACCGGACGTGTCCTATGATAGGGTGTCGAGGATTCTTAAGGTTGAAAGGCAGGCGGCAGAGAGGAAGGGGATGATCTGCGTGGCCTGCGCGGGAACGGCGGATATCCCCGTGGCAGAGGAGGCGGCGCAGACTGCCGAGTACTTCGGTACATATGTTGAAAGAGTATATGATGTAGGAGTGAGCGGGATACACAGATTGCTCTCGAAGGTTGAACTGCTGCAGAAAGCAAACTGCGTGGTGGCCATAGCCGGTATGGAGGGCGCTCTTGCGAGTGTCATAGGAGGGCTTGTGTCAAATCCTGTTATAGCCGTTCCGACCTCGGTAGGCTACGGAGCGAGCCTTAACGGGCTATCAGCCCTGCTTACCATGATAAACTCCTGCGCAAATGGGATAGCGGTGGTAAATATCGACAACGGATACGGCGCGGGATATATGGCCACACAGATAAACAGACTTGCGATAAAGACGTAATCTTATAAAACTCTTATATAAAAAAGAGGATTTTCCCCCTTCGACGGCGTATATAGAATTGTGTTCATTTTTGAGCGCCGGGAGGGGGATATTTGATTTGATCATAAGGGAATCTTTTGAGGCACGCGAGCATGAGATATTGAGCCCGCATGCCGCATTTTCGGATGAGTCGCGCGGTCGTGACCGCTTTGAAGAAAAGTGCGATCTTCGGACCGATTATCAAAGAGACAGAGACAGGATCATACACTGTAAGTCGTTCAGGCGTCTGAAGCATAAGACGCAGGTGTTTCTTGCGCCCTCGGGCGATCATTACAGGACGAGGCTTACTCATACGCTCGAGGTGTCACAGATAGCGCGCAGTATAGCCAAGGCATTGAGGCTGAACGAGGATCTGACGGAGGCTATAGCTTTGGGGCACGATCTCGGACATACTCCCTTTGGTCACGCCGGCGAGAGAGCTCTTTCGAAATGTACCATGAAGCACACCGGCAGACCGTTTAGGCACAATGAGCAGAGTGTGCGCGTTGTGGAGGCGCTCGAGAAGAGCGGACGGGGACTCAACCTGACCTGGGAGGTCAGAGACGGCATACTGAACCATCAGACGGCGGGAAAGCCGGCGACCTTAGAGGGAAACATAGTAAGGCTTTCCGACAAGATAGCATATATAAACCATGATATAGATGACGGCATCAGAGCGGGGCTTATGACGGAGGATTCGCTGCCGGAGGAGTGCACAGCCATACTCGGGCACAGCACAAGGGACAGGATAAATACACTTGTACACGGTATAGTGTTAAACAGTCTTGAAAGTGATGTGGTGAGTCTTCCCGGAGAACAGCAGAAAGCGCTGTATGACTTAAGAGCATTTATGTTCTCGGACCTTTATACCAATCCGGTCGCAAAGGGTGAGGAGGTCAAGGCGGAAAAGCTGATAACCATGTTATTTGATGCTTATATGGAAGATATAAACAAGCTTCCTGATAAAAGAACGGAGCTTATAGAAGCCGGAGCGGACAAGGTTACGGTGATTGTTGATTATATAGCCGGGATGACCGATAATTACGCTGTTGAGTGCGCAAAGAGCCTGTTCATTCCGGTTTCATGGTAGAGAGTATAGTATGAGGTGATTAGGTGTTCTACGGAGATGATATAAAGCAGGAAGTGGCCGGCAGGGTAGATATAGTAGATCTTATAAGCGGCTACATAAGCTTAAAGCAAAGAGGCAAGGAATTCTGGGCGTGCTGTCCGTTTCATGCCGAGAAGACGCCTTCCTTCTCGGTAAACCGGGAGATGCAGCTCTATCACTGCTTCGGCTGCCATAAGGCCGGAGGAGTGTTCAACTTCCTCATGGAGTACGAAGGTATGACTTACCCGGAGTCCATAGAGTTTCTGGCAGCGAGAGTAGGGTATCAGCTTCCCGAAAAGAAGATGTCGGATGCCGAGAAGAAAAAGGTCGGTAAGAGGATGCGTCTGCTGGAGGTAAATAAGCAGGCGGCAATCTACTTCTACTACCTTCTCAGGAACAGCGAGCATGGAAAGAAGGGACTGGAATACTTTAAAAAGCGTGGACTTACAGACGAGACCATGCATAACTACGGACTCGGCTACGCTGATATATACGAAAACGATCTGTACAAGTATTTAAAGAGCAAGGGCTTCTCGGATTATGAGATAAGGGATGCGGGTCTGTGTGATCTGAACGAAAAGACGGGAGCAAGGGATGCGTTTTGGAACCGCGTCATGATCCCCATATATGATATAAACGGCAAGGTCATCGCTTTCGGCGGAAGGCTTTTGGGAGACGGAAAGCCCAAATATGTAAATACAAAGGCTACGGACATATTTGATAAGAGCCGTAATCTGTATGCGTTAAATGTGGCGAGAAAGTCGAAGCGCAGAGGCATGATAATGTGTGAGGGGTATATGGATGTTATATCTCTGCACCAGGCGGGCTTTGACAATGCGGTGGCAACTCTTGGAACTGCGGTGACACTCGGCCATGCCAACTTAGTCAAGAGATATACCGATGAGGTTTATCTTTCGTATGACAGCGACGAAGCCGGTGTGAGTGCAGCGCTTAAAGCTTCCGGCATATTCAGACAGGTTGGCATAAGTGCCAGGGTAGTGGATATGAGGCCTTATAAGGATCCCGATGAATTCATAAAGGGGCTTGGGGCCGAGGAGTATGAAAAGAGACTTAAGGAAGCAATCTCAGGCATCATGTTTGCCATAGAGAAGGAAAAGGAAAAGCATAATATAAAGGATCCGGAAGAAAAAAGCCGTTTCTTAAAGGAAGCAGCGAAAATTCTGGCCACGATAGATGACAGCCTGACAAGACAGAACTATATAGAAGCTGTAGCCGGTGAGTACGGGGTAGAAAAGGGCAGCCTGAAGGATCTGGTGTCGAAGATAGGAAATGCTGCTGCGGAAAGGGCGATATATGAGTCGGCTGCCGAGCAGGATTCCTACAGAAGCCGTGACGAGATGAAGAAGGAACAGGAGGGCAAGCCCGAGAAGCTTCTTCTGACATGGTTTACAAGAGAACCCGCACTGTTTGAAAAGCTTGACGGCGTGATCAGTGAGGCGGATTTTACGGATGAGCCTTACAAGACGGTTGCGCAGTGGGTATTTCGTGAGTATCGTGAGAAGGGCAAGGTTATCCCCGCAAATATTGTAAACACCTTTGAGGAGATAGATGAACAAAGGGAAGTGGCGGGCATACTCTCGACCGAACTGTATAAACCCGGGGAAGAAGGAGATATCTCGGAAAGGGAGAGAGCCTTAAACGATATAGTAAAAAAAATAAAGATCAAAGCGATAGATAAAGCTTTTGCTACGGCTGACGCCGCAGTGATGACCGAGCTTATAAAACAGAGGTCGTCGCTTGACAAGCTGTACATAAAGCTGTGATATTACACATATAAGAAATAATAATGATAAAATGAGGAGAAAGAACAATGGCAGCAAAGAAGAAAAAGGAAGTTCAGGAACAGCCGGTCAGCCTTGAGAATGAGGTTGACACAGAGGTGATCGATGACGATTATACCGACGGCGCGGATGGCGAAACAAAAGAGGAGACTATAAGCTTCAGTGACGATCCCGTGGTAGAGGAGAAGTTTAAGAAGAAGTTAGACGAGCTGCTTGAGTTGGCCAAGAAGAATAAAAATGTTATCGAGGACACAGAGGTCATCAATCATTTCAAGAATGAAAAGGGAATGGAGCTTAACACTGAGCGGATGACTATCATCTTCGAGTATCTTGAGAAAAGAGATGTTGAGATCCTTTCGATAACGGATGATGAGGATGATGAGCCGGATGACATAATGCTTGAGGTAGGCGAAGAGGTTGATGTGGAGAATATCGATCTCTCGGTTCCGGAGGGCATAAGCATAGAGGATCCGGTCAGGATGTATTTAAAGGAGATAGGCAAGGTTCCGCTTCTTTCGGCAGAGGAGGAGATAGAGCTCGCCCGCCGTATGGAAGACGGTGACGAGGATGCAAGAAAGAAGCTTGCGGAAGCCAACTTAAGGCTTGTTGTAAGTATAGCGAAGAGATATGTCGGCAGAGGTATGCTCTTCCTTGATCTGATCCAGGAGGGCAATCTCGGACTCCTTAAGGCAGTTGAGAAGTTCGACTACAGAAAGGGATATAAGTTCTCGACCTACGCAACCTGGTGGATCCGCCAGGCGATAACGAGAGCTATCGCCGACCAGGCAAGGACCATAAGGATCCCCGTTCATATGGTTGAGACCATAAACAAACTTACCAGGGTATCAAGACAGCTCCTTCAGGAGCTCGGGCGTGAACCAACCCCCGAGGAGATAGCACAGGAGATGGAAATACCTGTAGAGAGAGTCAGAGAGATATTAAAGACTTCGCAGGAGCCTGTATCCTTAGAGACTCCTATCGGTGAGGAGGAGGACAGCCATTTAGGCGACTTTATCCAGGATGAAAATGTACCGGTTCCGGCTGAGGCAGCAGCATTTACCCTGCTTAAAGAGCAGCTTTCGGAGGTGCTCGGAACTCTTACGGAAAGGGAACAGAAGGTGCTTACCTTAAGGTTTGGTCTCGAAGACGGCAGGGCGAGAACCTTAGAAGAGGTAGGAAAGGAGTTCATGGTAACCCGTGAGCGTATCCGACAGATAGAGGCTAAGGCTTTGAGGAAGCTCAGACATCCGAGCAGATCGAGGAAGCTTAAGGATTATCTCGAGGATGATAATTAATGGCAGGGGTTAAGCTGTCGAAAAGGCTTATGAAAGCGGCACAGTGCGTCGAAGAGTCAAGGAAGCTGACGGGTATTTCCGCCGATACCTATACTGTTGCGGACGTGGGGTGCGATCACGCATACCTGGCCATATATATAGTCGGGCAGGGAACTGCGGGGAGGTGCATCGCCTCCGATGTAAGGCAGGGACCGCTAAAAGCCGCGGTGGAGCATATAAAAGAGGCGGGGCTCGAAGAAAAAATCAGCACGGTTTTGTCCGACGGAGTCAAACAAATAGAGCTTAAGCAGGTCGACTGCCTGTGCATTTTAGGCATGGGCGGAAGGCTTACGGCCAGGATACTTGAGGATGGCAGGGAGAGCATCCGGGCTATATGCGCCATGGTGCTTTCTCCCCAGTCAGAGCCCGAGCTTGTCAGAGCCTGTGTCGCGGAGCTTGGCTTTCACATAGAGAGTGAAAGTACCGTGTACGATGAAGGAAAGTACTACACGATAATGACGGTTCTTAAAGGCAGGGAGAGTCGGGCATATGCGGGACACGAGCTAAGACTCGGAAGAGCTTTACTGAAAAAAGATGTCGATATCGAGGAAGACAGACTGTGCGCTATGCTCGACAGAGATAAAAAAGTCAGAGACGGGCTGAAGGGACGATCGAGTGAATCGGCGCTCGAGAGCCTGAGGACGATTGAAGCACAAATAGATGAGCTCGAAAAGGCAATGGCTGAATTGACGGAGGTAAGGGATGCTCGTACGTGATATCATAAATATTCTTGAAGCTCAGTCTCCGCCGGAGTATGCGGAGAGCTGGGACAATGTGGGACTTCTGTGCGGAAGATCCGACAGGGAAGTAAAGAGGATAGCGGTTGCGCTTGATGCGACCATAGATGTGATCGAGAGTGCGATAGAGAATAATGCGGATATGCTGGTTACTCATCATCCGCTGATATTCGGTAAGATTAACAGAGTAAACGACCGGACAGTTCTCGGAAGAAAGCTGCTTAAGCTTATAGAATCGGGGATTGCCTGTTATGCCATGCATACCAATTTTGATACAAAGGGAGGTATGGCAAAGCTTGCCGGCGAGATGCTGTCCGTAAAGAATGCCGAAGTTCTCGAGGAGACTAGGGACGGAGAAGGCCTGGGTGTGATAGGGCTTTTGGAGAGGACCATGACCTTGAGGGAAGTGGCTGAGCTTACGAAGGAGCGATTCGGGCTTTCGGAGGTTCTGTGCTTCGGTGATCCCGACACTGAAATAGAGAAGGTAGCTGTATGCCCGGGCTCAGGTAAGAGTGTGATAGATGTAAGCATAGCAAAGGGTGCAGGCTGTCTTATAACCGGAGATATAGGGCATCACGACGGGATTGATGCCATGGAAGCGGGGCTTTCGATAATAGATGCTTCGCATCAGGGGTTGGAGAAGATATTTACGGGATTTATCAGAGATCAGGTTTTGGGGTATTATCCTGATTTTGAAGTACTTTCGATAGATACCGATAGACCGTATATTGTAATATAGTTACGAGGGAGGGTTACTTATGGAAAAGATCAGTATCAAGATGAACGGCGAAACCTATCAGGTAGACAAGTTTACTACCATTTCTCAGTTCCTCGCCGAGGTGCTTCCTAAGGAGGACAGATTCAGGTATGTTCTGGCGACAAGGAACAAGAAGCTTTCCGAGCTTGGAGTGCTCCTGGACGGAGACTGTGAGCTTGAGCTTTTGGGCAAGGACTCCGTAATGGGAATGGATACATACAAGAGAAGCCTAACGCTGCTTATGGTCAAGGCTTTTTCGGATGTTCTCGGAGGCAAGACCAATCACAGGGTGGAGGTTATGTACCCTGTAAGCAAGGGTGTTTTCTGCAGACTTTGCAACACCGATGTAAAGGTTACGGATGCTCTTATAGAAAATGTAAAGGCCCGTATGGAGGAGCTTGCATACCTTGATGTGAAGATCGTAAAGGAGTCTATCGGAACCGACGAGGCTGTACGCCGCTTTGTAAAGCAGGGCATGACGGACAAGGAGAAGCTGTTCAAATACCGCCGCGTATCCAAGGCGAATCTCTACAGCTTAGACGGCTATGAGGATTATTTCTACGGATATATGGTACCCTCTACCGGTTACCTTAAGGTATTTGACATAGTGCCTCATGATGAAGGCTTTATACTTGTCCCTCCGAAGAAGGATAAGCCTGACGAGGTACCGGAGCTCGAAATCCCCGAGAGACTGTTCGGTGTCTTAAAGGGAACTGAGGAGTGGTACAGGAAGCTCGGAGTGAACAACGTCGGAGAGCTGAACGAGACTATAACCACAGGGGATATAAAGGAGCTTATGCTGGTACAGGAGGCTCTTCAGGAAAAGCAGATCGCCGAAATAGCGGAGAGAATCAAGGAGACGGGTAAGAGGATAGTGCTGGTTGCCGGACCTACCTCGTCGGGCAAGACTACCTTCTCCCACAGGCTTTCCGTACAGCTTCGCGCTAATGGCCTGAGACCATATCCTTTTGCACTCGACAATTATTTCCTTGAAAGAGAGGATACGCCGAGGGACGAGAACGGAAACTACGACTTCGAGTGTCTGGAAGCTATGGACCTGAAGCTCTTCAATAAGCATGTGACGGCACTTCTTTCCGGTGAGGAGGTATCTATACCGACCTTCAACTTCACGCTCGGAAAGAAGGAGTATAAAGGAAATAAATTGAAGCTCGGACCTACCGATGTGCTTGTGGCAGAGGGAATACATGCACTCAACCCGGCCATGACGTCGAGCATACCGGATGAAAGCAAGTTTAAGGTATATATCAGTGCCTTGACTCAGCTCAATATAGATGATCACAACCGTATCCCGACTACCGACGGAAGACTTATCCGCCGCATAGTAAGAGATGCGAGATGCCGCGGCAACTCGGCGCAGGATACGATAGCCATGTGGCAGTCCGTAAGACGGGGCGAGGACAGATTCATCTTTCCGTTCCAGGAGCAGGCGGACGCCATGTTCAACTCCGCTTTGATCTACGAGCTTTCGGTCATAAAACAGTTTGCGGAGCCTCTGCTGTTTGCCGTACCACGCGATTCCTACGAGTATTACGAGGCCAAGAGATTGCTTAAATTTATGGATTACTTCGTGGGACTTGATGTAACAAATGTACCGATG
>ONVB01000180.1 GCA_900321145.1 uncultured Eubacteriales bacterium
ATATGCGGCCATGTTCCTTGTGAATTTTCTCGGAGCCAAGATGATAGTGAACTCCGGCGCAACGGAGCTTACAACGGGTGAGCTTTCATCCCTGATGAATTACGGAACCCAGATCCTTTCCTCGATGATGATGCTTTCCATGATGTTTGTCATGTGCGCGCTCGCCTCGGAGTCGGCATCACGTATATGTGAGGTTATAGAGCATGAGCCTTCTCTTAAGGTCAGGGAGAACGGCCTGACAGAAGTGAGAGACGGAAGCATAGTTTTCGACCATGTATCCTTCAAGTATAACGAGAGAAGCAAAAAGCCCGCTTTAAGCGATATCAATCTCGAGATAAAGACAGGCTCCACGGTCGGTATCATAGGGGGAACGGGCTCGTCGAAGAGCTCGCTCATCCAGCTTGTATCAAGGCTTTATGATGCAACCGAGGGCAGAGTTTTGGTCGGCGGGGAGGATGTGAGGGACTATGATGTTCACGCTCTTCGTGATGCGGTTTCCGTAGTGCTTCAGAAAAATGTCCTTTTTGCGGGTACCATAAGCGAGAACTTAAGATGGGGAGATAAAAATGCAAGCGATGAGGATATACTAAGGGTATCGAAGCTTGCGCAGGCGGATGAGTTCGTCTCTTCCTTTGAAGGAGCTTATGAGTACAGGATAGAGCAGGGCGGAACCAATGTGTCGGGCGGACAGAAGCAGAGACTCTGCATAGCGAGGGCGCTTCTGAAAAAGCCGAAGATCATCATTCTTGACGATTCGACCTCAGCGGTGGATACCAAGACGGATGCGCTTATCAGAAAAGCTCTTAAGACCGAGATACCGGATACGACCAAGATAATCATAGCCCAAAGGCTTGCTTCCGTTGAGGATGCGGATGTGATACTTGTTATGGATAAGGGAACGATAGTAGAGCAGGGAACACATGATGAGCTGATGGCATTAGGCGGTATCTACAGAGAGATATACGATTCACAGACCAGGGCAAAGGAGGCGAGCTGATATGGCACCGGGACCAAAGGGTGGTATGCGTGGAAAAAGGCCCGCTCCGGGCGCGATAAAAAAGGGAACTATGGGCCGCTTTATGAAGTATCTCTTTTCGATATACGGAAAGCTGCTTGTCATAGTTTCCGTGTGCATAGTCGTAAGCGCCGTAGCCTCCATGTCGGCGCAGATGTTCGGACAGAAGCTTATAGATGAGTGTATAACTCCGGGTATAGAGTTCGGGTTCGACAGTATAAAGGACAGGCTTTATACGATACTGACGGCTATGGGAGTGCTGTTTATATTGGGCGTGATCGCTTCATTTACCTATACAAGGATCATGGCCGTCGTCACTCAGGGCACATTAAAGCATATGCGTGACGATATGTTCAACAAGATGGAGACACTTCCCATCAAGTACTTCGATACTCATGCCCACGGCGACATAATGAGTACCTACACCAACGATGTCGATGCTGTAAGGCAGCTTATAGGTCAGAGCATGCCGACCGTTGTACAGGCGGCTCTGACTGTGCTGACTATGGGATTTATGATGATCTTCTACAGCGTATGGCTTACGCTGGTCGCTGTGGTATTTATCATCATCATGTCCAAATCGATAAAGAGATTCGGCATGGCTTCGGCCAAGTATATGATGGGGCAGCAGATGGCTCTCGCCGCGGAGGAGGGCTATATAGAGGAGATGCTCAAGGGACAGAAGGTCGTGAAGGTCTTCAACCATGAGGAGGAAAGCAAGGCGCGTTTTGACGAGCTCAACGAAGAGCTTTTCTCACACAGTGTGAAGGCTAACAAATACGGAAATATCCTTATGCCCATACTTCATAATATAGGAAATATAATGTATGTGGTGATCGCAATAGTGGGCGGCATGCTCATTGCCTTTGATGCGACAAACATTTCCTTAAGAGGGACGGAGCCCATAACGGCAGGTATAATAATCACATTTCTTGTGATGTCACGAACGCTCGCCCAGACCGTCGGGCAGGCGTCCATGCAGGTGAACATGATAGCCATGGGACTCGCGGGAGTATCGAGAGTGTTTGAACTGTCGGATCAGGAGCCTGAGAAGGATGAAGGATATGTAACGCTTGTAAATGCGGTAAAAAATGACAGAGGAGAGATAGAGGAAGCGGATCATGTGACGGGCTTATGGGCATGGAAGCATCCTCATACGGCGGACGGAAGCGTAACCTATACAGAGCTTAAGGGTGACGTGGTCATGGAGCATGTGGACTTTGGTTACACGGACGAAAAGCTTGTGTTAAAGGATATATCGCTTTACGCGAAGCCGGGTGAGAAGATAGCTTTTGTGGGTGCGACCGGTGCGGGCAAGACGACCATAACCAACCTTATAAACCGCTTCTATGACATACCGGACGGCAAGATCCGTTACGATGGGATAAATATCAACAAGATAAAGAAAAATGAACTCAGAAAGTCACTCGGAGTGGTTCTTCAGGATGTAAATCTATTCACAGGAACAGTTATGGATAATATACGTTACGGCAGGCTTGATGCGACGGATGAGGAGTGCATAGAGGCTGCAAAGCTCGCAAATGCGGATGACTTCATCACGAGACTTCCGGACGGCTACGACACTATGCTCATCGGAAACGGCTCAAGCCTTTCGCAGGGACAGAGACAGCTTATATCCATAGCCAGAGCGGCGGTCGCAAATCCTCCGGTCATGATACTTGACGAGGCGACCTCTTCCATAGATACGCGTACCGAGGCGATAGTTGCGGCGGGCATGGACAACCTTATGGAGGGCAGGACCGTATTTGTCATAGCACACAGGCTTTCTACGGTCAGAAACAGCAAGGCCATCATGGTGCTTGACCATGGCAGGATAATCGAGAGAGGCTCACATGATGAGCTTATCGAAAAGAAGGGAACCTACTATCAGCTCTACACCGGAGCATTTGAGTTGGAATAAATGATGTATGAAAATGAACAGCAAAAGGAAATAGTGATCCTTGTCGCGGTAGACACGGGCGCACCGGATTCCGATGTGGAAAGCTCTTTGGATGAGCTGGCCGAGCTGGTGAAGACGGCGGGGGCAAAAGAAGCGGGAAGACTGGTGCAGAAGCTGGACGGCTTCAATCCGGGTACCTATCTCGGCAAGGGTAAGATAGAGGAGCTGAAGCTGCTGATAAGTGCGTCAGGCGCAACGGGAATAGTCACCGATGATGAGCTTACACCGGTTCAGATGCACAATCTGTCTATGGAATTAGACACAAAGGTCATGGACAGGACCATGGTCATACTCGATATATTTGCACTTCATGCGAGCACGGCGGAGGGCAAGCTTCAGGTGGAGCTTGCGCAGCTGAACTACCGGTTGTCAAGGCTGACCGGAAAGGGAACCTCGATGTCGAGGTTAGGCGGCGGAATAGGAACGAGAGGACCGGGCGAGAAGAAGCTTGAGGTGGACAGGAGAGCCATAAGGAGCAGGGTTGCACAGCTTCGCGCCGATATAAGAGAGCTTACGGAGCACAGGAAGCTTACCCGCGCGGGCAGAGAGGGAAGCATGCTTCCGATCTTTGCCATAGTCGGCTATACGAATGCGGGAAAGTCTACTCTGTTAAACACACTTACGGGAGCTCAGATACTCGCTGAGGATATGCTTTTTGCCACTCTTGACACCACCACGAGGATATATGAATATGCCCGGGAGACGGGCAAACAGAGGGTGCTTTTGACAGACACGGTCGGCTTTATAAGAAAGCTTCCGCATAACCTGATAGATGCTTTCAGGAGTACGCTCGAGGAGGCAGGGTACGCCGACTACATAATCCATGTAGTGGATGCGTCAAGTGCCGACATGAAGGTAAATATGAAGACCGTATATGCCACTCTTGATAAGCTTGGCATAAACGAAAGGAAGATCATTACGGTCTTTAACAAGACAGACAAGTTGTCCGGAGATGATCTCTCGGGACTCTTTGACAACAGAGCGACTAAGAGTGTCCGTATTTCCGCAAAGAAGGCTATAGGTATAGACGGGCTGACCGATGCGATAGACGAACTGCTTCGGGAGGACAGGTGCTATGTGGACACGGTCCTTGCCTACTCGCAGATGAGCCTGCTTGCACAGATAAAGCAGACGGGAGAGATAGAGTATGAGGAGTATGTTCCGGAGGGCGTGAGGATCAGGGCCTTTGTTCCAAAGGAGCTGTACGGAGTGATCGAAGGAAAAGATCCTTCGCATCGCTCAGGATGACAGGGAGTTAATATGTGCTGTGTCATTCTGAGGGCGCAGCCCGAAGAATCTTAAAATAGGAGTATTGTATGACTATAAGAGAATTGATCGAGTACTGCCGCGGCAGGAGTCTTTATATACAGACACATAATTTCCCCGATCCGGATGCAATCGCGTCGGCCTTCGGCCTGCAGAAGCTCTTTGCCCTGTTTGGCGTAGAGAGCAGACTCTGTTACGTGGGCCGTATAGACAGGGTGAACACGAGGAAGATGACCGAGCTGCTCGGTATAGAGATGTCTTCATATGATGAGCTTGAGGAGGAGATGAGCGAGGATGATCACATAATATGTGTCGACTCGCAGAAGGGCTCGGGAAATATAAAGGATTTAAAAGGAAACGAGATAGCCTGCATAGATCATCATCCTTTTATAGAGGTGGAGGGACTTGTCTTTCACGAGGTGCGCTATGTGGGAAGCTGCTCGACCATAATAGCTTCTTACTTCACGGAGCTTGAAAAGGAGCCGGATGCCGCGGTCGCAACGGCGCTTTTGTATGGACTGAAGATGGATACGCTCAACTTTACAAGGGGAGTGCAGGACGAGGATATATCCATGTTCTCGTGGCTCTTAAAGAGAAGCGACAGAGCCATGCTGTCCAAGCTTGAGCATGATTCTATGGAGTATAATGACCTTAG
>ONVB01000186.1 GCA_900321145.1 uncultured Eubacteriales bacterium
GATACTACTATATAAAACACAAATGAAAGGAGACTATCAAAGGACGGTCTCCTTTACTCCTGTGTCGATATAGCTTACCTTTTACTTCTGCTCTGCGTTCTCGCAGCTCTGATTTCCTACTGTGCAAGAAGTCTTGCATGCTGACTGGCATGATGTCTGGCACTCGCCGCAGCCACCCTTAGCTACTGTCTTGTCAAGAGTCTTGTTTGTTAATGTCTTGATATGCTTCATAATATATTCCTCCATCTCTTTTTTCTTTTCACAGTTTTCACGCAATCGCAAGGTAGTATATCATAAGAAGGAAGGCTTATCAAGATATATTTTGTGTTTTTTCCATGACCGTCCATTTACTTGACACTATATCAAATCCGTGTATAATTGAAAAATCCGAATTTAAAGAATCTTCGGGCTTGAAACAACCGAAAAATCATACATTTGAAAAGGGGAAACAATATGAAAAAAGCATTTGTCACAAAGGAGCTTATAGAGGAGATAACAAAGACCTATCCCACACCGTTTCACATATATGATGAAAAGGGGATAAGGGAGAATGCAAGGGCCTTGAACAGGGCCTTCGCCTGGAACAAGGGCTTCAAGGAGTATTTCGCCGTAAAAGCAACTCCGACTCCCGCCATCCTTCGTATATTAAAGGAAGAGGGCTGCGGCACAGACTGCTCATCGCTCGCCGAGCTTATGATGTCGGAGAAGGTCGGTATCGTAGGTGACGGTATCATGTTCTCGTCAAACGACACTCCGAAGGAGGAGTTTATCTATGCCGCCAAGCTCGGCGCCATAATCAACTTAGATGACATCACACATATAGATTTCTTAAACGATGCCTGCGGCATACCCGAGACTGTCTGCTGCCGCTACAACCCGGGAGGAAGCTTCTCCATCTCCACGCACGTTATGGACGAGCCCGGCGACGCAAAGTACGGCATGACCAAGGAGCAGCTCTTTGAGGCTTACAAGAGATTGAAGGAGCTTGGTGCAAAGCACTTCGGTCTTCACTCCTTCCTTGCAAGCAACACCGTGAGCAACGAGTACTATCCGACTCTCGCAGGCATACTTTTTGACGTAGCTGTCGAGCTGAAGGAAAAGACCGGTATAGAGCTTGACTTCATAGACCTTTCCGGAGGTGTCGGCGTAGCCTACAAGCCCGACCAGACTCCTAACGATATAGCTGTCATCGGCGCAGGCGTTAAGGAGCAGTTCGACAAGCTCCTTGTTCCCGCAGGACTCGGGCACATCAGGATCTTCACCGAGCTCGGCCGTTTTATGCTCGCCCCCTACGGACACCTTATCACCAGGGCTATCCACGAAAAGCATATCTATAAAGAATACATCGGAACCGACGCCTGTGCGGCCAATCTTATGCGACCGGCGATGTACGGCGCCTACCACCACATCACTGTTCTTGGCAAAGAAAATGAGCCCGCCGACCATCTCTACGATGTGACAGGCTCACTCTGTGAGAACAATGATAAGTTCGCCATAGACCGTATGCTTCCGAAGATCGACATGGGCGATTACCTCGCCATCCACGACACCGGAGCTCACGGCTTTGCGATGGGATATAATTATAACGGAAGACTTCGCTCGGCGGAACTCCTCTTAAAGGAGGACGGAACGGTAAAGCAGATCCGCCGCGCCGAGACGGTCGATGATTACTTCGCAACCTTGAGCGAGTACTGGGATGCGTAAGTATAGGATTCTTCGCTTCGCTCAGAATGACACCGCTGCTTAAGCGGTATGACTATGCGATGCACACATTGACATACCGCTTACAGGTCTTACTGGGATGAGTAGGTATACATAGTGTTGCTGTGTGTGCTTATCTCATCCGCGAAGTCGTCCCTTGTCATGCGTACTTCCTCATCCTCGACGGGATCGTAATACCTTATGTGTGTATCGTTATAGCTTATCACGAGGACATATCTGCCGTCGGTCATCTGCGCCGCAAAAGGCATATCCCTGTCCAGGAAGTACAGAGCCGTATCAAGGCTTATGCCGGATATATTTACCCCTATATCAAAGGAATGATCCGCAAAGGCCTGCTCAAAGCTTCCGCACTCTCTTATATCAGAATACTTAACCCTGTTTCCCGCATAGTCAAGACACATATATGCGCAGGCAAGCAGGGTTTTTTCTTTGTCCTTTTCCGCGGTTTTTCTTATCTTGTCGGCTATGGTATTGTAGCTGTCGGCCACTATCCCGCGGTAAACCGTGTTGCCGTAGCCGTTTACACATATACCCGAGGCCTGCTCATTTACGGCTATTATAGCCTGGCCGGCACTTAAGTACTCACCTTTAAAGCCTCGAGAATCGAAGACATAATAGCACTCCCGGTCTACTCCGGATTCAACATTGTATTCCTTGAATTCCTCGACCACTCTTCCCTTTGTGTTGATCCTCTCGGACTGCTTCTCCACATACATTCTCGACGGAAATACTATATCGGTCTGAACACCCTCGCGCGGATCGTCCGCCGTCAGAAGGACGGTATTGCTTCCTCCCGTTTCCTTACGGTAGACTATATAATCCGGCTCGGTATCGGTAAAGAAATTCCCGTTCTTTACGGCTCTTGTAAGGTGAATGGTATCCGCGTCGACGGAGGCGTCCATCACATACACTCCGGGCTTTTTATAATTCTTGAGTTCATCTCCGTTTTCCCCGATTATGTATATATCGTGCATTGGAAGAATCGGATCTCCGACGGCGGTCTCGACTATATCCTTTGCCTTTGAGACACCGTAGATGATGTCGTTTCCCACGAAGCCAAGCTCTACCACTCTCTCTCCGTCTCCGCCCTGCTTTACGGTCTCATTTCCGGTCTCAAAGTTGTGTATATGAAGCGCCGTGGTCTCCTCACGGCTCTTTGAATCCGGGTACGCAACCACCTTTCTGTCACCTGACACGAGATACCTGTATGAAGGTATCTCCGCCATAAGAGGCTCTATCACATCGAGATTTAAGTCGACACAGTAGATAACTCCGTCAAGCAGCACATAGAGCACGCCCTCACCGTCAAAATAAGTAAACCTGCCCACCTCCTGCTGCATGACCGTAAAGGGTTCATCGCAGTAGATGAACGCAAGCTCCGACACGCTTGCATCCGCGGCACTGTAGCGCATGAGCATAATACCGTTTTTACCCTCATGTCTTCCGCGGCTCATATATCCGTATACCACAAATGACAGATTTCCGTCATCGTCCATATCCACGATATTTATATCGCAGGTAAGGGACAGGGTTCTCACATCGTTCAAGTGATTGCTCATAAAGGAAAATACTTCGGCAAGCGTGGCCTTGCTGTAATCATAGTACCAAAGCGTACCCTGCTTGACAAAAGCAAGCTTCTTCTCGTTATCCGAGGTTATATAGTCCACTCTCCCGCTTCCCGTGATGCCCATCGACAGCGCATTTCTCTCGGGCGTTATATAATCCTCATCAAAGAAGCTGTCCATATACCTGTCATAACTTAAGATGTCGACTCTGTCATAGCTCTCGTTGTAGTCAAGCGCGAAGAACTCGTCCACATAGTAGAAATGTTCCGCCGAATCGCTCACCGACTTGATGATATACGAATACCTGACAAGGGCGTACTCGCCGGAAATCTCCTGTATCTGCGGCGTCACCGGAGACACCGTGATAGGATCGAGCACTCCGAACGAAAGGGTGTCATAATCTGACTTTAAGGTGACATGCGAGAGTTCCCTTTCTCCGTCTATGGCTTCATCAAGGAGGTTATAAGCGGTATTCCCGACCTGGGCATTTACCTTCTTTTCACCGTAAGACTTTCTGAACTCGCTCGTAAATACCAAAAACTGCGCGGTAAAGTTCTTTTCAAGTCTCACGACCCTGCTGTAGAACCTGACCTCTTCCGTCTCCTCCTCAACGTCTTTGGTCCTGCCCGTGCCGTCCGCCGGCTTTCCCGACTTCACATCCACGATAAATACCAGCACATACTCCGTGTTGATCTTCATATCCATGCGAAAGTTTATATCGTACACCGTACGTATGGGTGACATGGCTCTTCCCTCAAGATCTCCTCTCTCGATGAGCTCATCGCCGTCTATACTCCTTAATTCATATGAGCATGCACCGCCCGTTTCGTTTATGTCCTCTAAGGCGAGAGTCACTCCATGGTTTTCGTTTAACGGTATGATACAGTCACGCATAAGACCGGTCTTCATCTCGCACCTGTAGCCCTGCATACGGTTGAGCGTATCATCGCCCACCTTTGCGTAAACAACAGGAAGAGACGGCTCATCCATTTCATGAGACGCCTCGCTTAATCCCATATTATTTAATTTATTCACGAAAAGGGCAGTGCCCACCGCTACCGCGATGAACACCACCACTTTAAGTATTGTGATCCATATTTTTTTCATCGTAATGTAAGTCTCTTCGGGCTTGCTTTTTTTATTGATACTTTATCCTATTCATCTCCGAAGGATATACCGAGCATCTTTGCATTTTTTACAATATCATCATCCGGTGATACATATTTCAGTTTACCTGCCGTCTCGGAAAGCGGTATGGCAGTAACCTCGGTGCCCTTCATGACCACGAGCTTGCCGAAATCCTCATCGCGTATAAGCTCCGCGGCCTTCGCTCCGAACCTGCTCGAGATAACTCTGTCGTAAGGTACAGGACTTCCGCCCCTCTGGGTGTGTCCCGGAACGGTCACCCTTATATCCATGCCGCAGGAATCCTTGATCTTATCAACTATCTCGTAGGCAACAGAAGGATACTTTGCGGCCGCCTCGGCTATGGCTGCCTTTCTCTCCTTCTTCGGAAGCTTAGCGACCTCCTTTGAGATGGCACCCTCTGCCACCGCAAGTATCGAGAAGCCCTTGCCCTCCTTGGTCCTCTTGTCTAAGGCCTTTATAACCTTCTTTATATCATACGGGATCTCGGGGATAAGGATGATATCCGCACCCGAAGCGATGCCCGCGTGAAGGGTGATCCAGCCTACCTTATGTCCCATGACCTCGACTATAAACACTCTGTTGTGTGAGTCCGCTGTAGTATGTATGCAGTCGATAGTCTTTGTCGCTATATCAACGGCGCTCTGGAAGCCGAAGGTCATATCGGTTCCCCAGATATCGTTGTCTATGGTCTTCGGAAGTCCGACCACGTTTAAGCCCTCTTCGGAAAGCCTGTTGGC
>ONVB01000181.1 GCA_900321145.1 uncultured Eubacteriales bacterium
GTCTTAAGGGATTTCAGCCTCTCCTCATCACAGAAGCAGTAGTATGCCTCACCCTTCTCTATAAGCTTCTTTGCGTACTCAAGATATATGCCCTGCTTCTGCCTGTCACTCTGCACATAAGGCCCTACGCCGCCGTCCTTATCGGGGCCCTCGTCATGCTTTAAGCCCGTCTTCTCAAGCGTCCTGTAGATGATATCCACAGCGCCCTCAACCTCACGCTCCTGGTCGGTATCCTCTATCCTCAAGATAAAGTCTCCGCCCTCGTGCTTTGCTATAAGATATGCATAAAGCGCCGTTCTCAAGTTACCCACATGCATCCTGCCGGTAGGGCTCGGTGCAAATCTTGTTCTTACCTTGGTTATTCCGTCTGCTGACATTTTATTCCTCCTGAATTGAAGCGACTTTCAGTGTCGCATTTTTCACATATACAAACTTAAATGATAGCATATTTTCCATACTATCGCAACATCGTCGTCCTCTTCACATTGTCCCCGTTGACCGGCACCATCTCATATATCCGATCGTCAGGATCAAAGTCATCAGCACCCAGCTTATGGGTTCCGTAAGCGCCACGCCGAGGTATCCGAGCTTCGGCGTGAGCCACAGCACGGACACGACCTTCACTGTCAGCTCGAGCACCGAGGATAAGAGCGGGATTATCTTGTGCCCGACTCCCTGCAGGGTGCAGCGCAGTATGAACAGCGGCCCCAAAGCAGGGAAGAAGCATATCATCACACGGGTATACATGGTCGCCTGAGATATGATAAAGTCACTATCCGTACTTGCGATCCATGTGACGATCCCCTTCGAGAAAAGAAATGTAAAGCCGATCAGCACAAGTGACTCCACCGTCACGATGATCACGGCGATTCGCACTCCGAGCTTTATACGGTCACTGCGCCCGGCACCGGTATTCTGGCTCACATATGTAGTCATGGTAAAGCCGTATGTATAGATCAGCGCCATTAATATATCCACCAGTCTTCTGCCCGCCGTGTGCGCCGTAACAGTGTCCGCGCCCAGCACATTGATCGAGCCCTGAAGCAGGATCGTCCCTATGTTCACTATGCATCCCATGAGTCCCATGGAAAGTCCCGTGAAGAAGAGGTCGCTCATCTCCCCCTTCCTTACATGAAAGTCCTTCCGCCTCGGCATATACTCCCTGAACCTTAGAACGCCGTATATAAGGCACACCAGCCCTGCTATCGCCTGCGAGATAACCGTCGCAACAGCCGCCCCGCGTATGCCCCACCCGACAACTCCTACGAAGAGAAGATCGAGCAGTATATTCAGCACTATTGACGCCGTCAGACAGTAAAGGGGCGTCTTGCTGTCGCCTAAGGAGCGGAGTATATTTGCGGAAAGATTGTAGATTGCCGAGAAAAGTATGCCGATGAGGATCACTCTCACGTACGCGAGCGCATTGTCCATGATCTCATCCGGAGTTTGCAGAAGCTCAAGTATATTTCCGATAAATGTAAAGGCGAGCACGCTGAGAAGCACCACAAGAAAAGCCGTAAGTCCGACCGCCCCGGCTATGTATCTCCTGATCCTGTCCGCATCCCCGGCCCCGAATGCATTTGCGGTCATTATCCCGAAGCCCTGGGTAAATCCGTTGATAAGCCCTATGAGCATGTTCGAGACAACCGCCGTCATTCCCACCGCCGCAAGCGCATGCTCGTCAAGGTAGTAGCTCACCACCTTGGAATCTCCTATGTTGTAGAGCTGCTGCAGCAGGTTGCCCAAAAGGAGCGGGATTGTAAATAATAATATTAAACGCAGGGGACTTCCCTGCGTCATGTCTGTTGCTTTAGTCTTGTCCATAGCGTGCATTTTATACCTGCACACTTGTTTTTTCAATCAAAATCATATCTTTTTTTAACATGACTTTTTACAGTTTTCTTCACTGTTCAAAAGCACCGTGGATCATTTCGCCGACTATACTCACCTATCCCGCTTTACAGCACCTTCGTTATCGTTCTGCTGCCCTGCGCACCGCTGCCGTCACCCGATGAAAGCTCGCACATAAACATATACGTATCACCGAGCGGTCTCACACATAAAGTCATATACCCGCCTGTACCGGTCGTGCTTTTGATCTCCCTGCAGACTGATTCAAGCTCCTCGTTCAGACGGAGTGTCTTATCCTTGAGCCTGTCCTTTACCTCATCCATATCACTGAGCAGCTCAAGCACCATGCCTCTCTGTTTCAGTTCCTCGGATATCCTATTCAGTACCCTGTCTGTGTCATCGGACGCACCCTGTTCCTCCTGCTCTATCTCACCTATGATCTTCTTTTCCATGGAGCGTCTGCTGATCATGCGTTTCATGCTTCCTCGGCTCTCCGCGCCCTTTGACAGATTGAGCGCTATGGCAATGACGACCACGATAGTCGCCGTCATAAGGAGGTAGGTTATCCCGAGTACGACAAGCACTTCATTTCTCTCGGGTGCTTCGTGCCTTGCTTTGAAGTTGACATATCCACGCGCCGGCACGCCTATCATGTCATAAAGCAGGATAAGCGCGAAGATGATCTTATACACGATGCCGTCGCCTTTTATCCACCTCAGCAGAAGCTTGACAAGAAGCGCTGCTATGACACAGGCCGCAAGCTGTACCACACAGACTATCAGGTAACCGATACCTTCGGAATCTCTGGCCGTAGTCTCCGCGGCCATTACCTTTTTTGCCTCCTCACTGAACGAAGTTCCCGCGAAGACCAGGGCGCTTGTGAAAATGATGGTCGATGCATTTACAACCATCCTCTTATATATACTGCCCTCGGATAAGGCCGTGCCAAGTATGATCGCAGTCAGTTCAAACAGGCCCGCAAACAGGAATAAAACTATATATATCTTCAGGTCGTCCGGATCCTGCTTCTGTATTATGTCCAGGATGCAGAGAATAGCCGCGCAGGCCATGGCAAGCGCTGCCCTTCTCCACGCGCTTGCATTCTTTCTCTCAAGCGCGATGGTCGGCCCAAGCACAAATGTTATCCCTAAGAATAAATCCCATACGAAAGCCCCCAAAGTCGGCATTTCCATATCATTCATCCCTCCAGCTCACAACGGTTTCAAATGTATCGCCGTTATCCTTCATCTCCATCACTCCGCCTAAGGTCTCCGTGACCTCACGGATGATGCTCATCCCCATGCCGTGCGATGCAGCATCCTCCTTAACTGTCTTAAAATCCCTCTCTATGGGATGCACATCCGCAGGCTTTGAATTCCTTATGCATATCCGCCTGTCGGATA
>ONVB01000188.1 GCA_900321145.1 uncultured Eubacteriales bacterium
ACACCGATGATGCGCCGCACGCAGACAGCGAGCGCATAGTGGTCGTGGCAAGGGAGTACACCCCCGCAGGGGCGAAGAAGGAGCTGTCGGACAGGATCAGGGCAGAGAAGGAGTGACGTTTTGAAAGTTCCGCCGGAGAAAAGAAGGTTTTTATATGGTCTGATATTGCATGGGAAGATTATTTTTCTTGACAGACGCAGGACAAAAGGAACTTGAAATAGCTCAATGTAGGACGTATTATGGCGACAAATAGAATAGTCTGCTTATTTGTAAATGAATGAAATTAAGCGGTGACAGTGGTTTTTCGCCCCATTGTCACCGCTTCTTTAATGTGATATAATCCCGACGTGTGCGTCATACAGATGAGTGCATGAAAATGAAGTGTAAGTAAAAAGACTCGGAATGACACTTCGACCGTACTCTGAGGATGAGTGTCACAATCAGTAGGAAGAATCTTTAAAGGGAGGAAAAAGAGATGGCTAAGGCTAAGAAGGAAGAAAAGCAGCTGACATTTGACGAGATACTTGCGAAGGTAAGGGGAGTAGCTGCGCAGACGGACGTGTCAGGTGTAGGGTTTATGGCGGTACAGGTTAACTTGAACGGTGACAATGGCGGTGTGTTCTATGTGGAGGTTAAGGATGGAAAAACTTCCGTGGAGCCGTATGAGTATAACGATCGTCAGTGTGCCATAACAATGAAGGCAGACAATTTTGTTAAGCTTATCGACGGAGAGCTTGATCCGGTGGGCGCATTTACCTTAGGAAAGCTTAAGGTGGACGGAGATATAGGAAAGGCTCTTGAGTTCTCAAAGGTAGTAAAGAAGGATAAGTAAAGCTGTGTGATCCAAACAACACGGTGTCTGTACAAAATGGAAAGCATGAAGGATCTTAAGGAGGGAAGCTATTATGCCGTTTATCAATTCTAAGGTGACTGTTCCCGTGAGCGAGGAGCAGAAGGAGAAGATAAAGTCAGAGTTTGGCAAGGCTGCCATGATCATCGGCAAGCCTGAGGCCTATGTGATGATAGGCTTCGAGGATAATTACAGCCTGTATTTTGCGGGCGAGAAGCTCGACAAGGGAGCTTATGTGTCGGTGGATATATTCGGATCGGGCAACTCTTCCGCATTTGACAAGATGACCGGGAAGATATGTGAGGTTCTCGAGGCGGAGCTCGGTATACCGTCGAATCATGTATATGTCGAGTACAGAGCCACTCCCGACTGGGGCTACAACGGAAGAAACTTTTAGATCAGTGTGCATATAAAGAAGGCAGAGGAGTTTAATTCTCCTCTGCCTTTTCTTCTTTTTTGTATAGTAATATGCGTTCCACGCGGTTTCTCTCAACCTTGGTCACCTTCAGGTGAAGCTCGGCGGTGTCGGCTTCGTCACCTTCCTCGGGAAGCTTGTCCAAAAGCTCTATCATGTAGCCTGCAAGGGAGTCGTAGTCGTCCGAGGCAAGCTTTAGTGAGAGGGCATCGTTTATGTCGTCGAGCTTGATAGAGGCATCCACGTCATAGGTGTTGTTGCCGAGGTCGACTATAAGGCTGTCCTCGTCCTCGTCGTACTCGTCGCGTATCTCACCGACGATCTCTTCGATCAGGTCCTCCATGGTTATAAGTCCCGAAGCGGCACCGTACTCGTCAAGAACGACCGCCATGGTGACGGAGGACTCCTTCATCTCCGAGAAAATCTCCGCGGATTTCTGGAATTCGTATACGAAGAGGGGACTTCTCATGATCTTCTTTATGTCGAAGCTCTTCACGCCCTCGGTCTCTCTCAGGAAGAAGAGGTCTTTCATGTAAAGTATGCCGACGATATTTTCCTTGGAGTCCTCGTATATCGGTATCCTGGAAAATGTTTCCTCGATGAATATCTTTACGAGCTCGTTGTAAGGAGTATCGATCGATGCGCATACCATGTCGGTTCGCGGTATCATGATATCCTTTGAAAGTGCGTCGCCGAAGTCCACCACATTTGAGATCATGAACTTCTCTTCGGGTTCTAAGACGCCCTCCTCATGGCTTACATTGACCATGGTGAGAAGCTCGGATTCGGTTACGGTTTCCTTTGCGCCATCCTTGGGTATGCCGCACAGACGGAAGATAACGCCTGTTATAAGGTTCAAGACCCATATGACCGGAGTGAGTATGACCATAAGCCAGGATATCGGATATACGAAGAACCGCGACATGCCTGTGGCGTAGTAGGTTGCTATGGTCTTGGGGGTTATCTCTCCGAAGATAAGCACGAGCAGGGTAAGTATACCGGTTGCGGCGCCAAGGTACACGCTGCCGAACTTTTCGGTGCAGTATGTGGTTGTGAGCGCTGATGCCGCAATGTTCACCACGTTATTTCCGACTAATATGGTAGACAGAAGTTTGGCCTTGTTTTCCGATACCTTTAAAACCTTTGCGGCGCTTTTTGAGCCTTCGTCGGCAAGGGCACGCAGCTTGATCGGGCTCACTGAGGTAAGTGCCGTCTCTGCCGAGGAGAAGAAGGCAGACAGGATGAGGAGCAGGATGATCAGAATTATCATGAGTCCTTGTCCTCCCCCTTGCGGTTCATCTCGTCTATCAGGTGTTCCATGACTTTTCTTTTGGTAAATATATCGTAACCGAGCAGAGAGAGAAAGATGAAGTTTTTAAGGTACTCATTGTCCTTCTCGGGATAGTCGGTCTCGGATAGCTCAAGCGTCTTAAGGATACTCTTCTCGGTCTCGAAGTACTGCTTTTTTTCAAGCTTGTAGAGCGATTCATACATATCCATCAAAGGAGTGGCATGAGTGTTGTAATCAACGCTTCCGTCGCTGTAAAACTCGTCGAGCAGAGGTACAAAGAGCGACTTTATATCTCCGATCGAGATCACATTTTTCATATAA
>ONVB01000189.1 GCA_900321145.1 uncultured Eubacteriales bacterium
AACCGTGATGTCCTTCTCGTTATCATTATCCGTGCCAAGCTTGTCAACAAAGCTCTTGTCTATCTTCAGGGTATCTATCGGAAGCTCCGTTAAGAGCGACAGCGAAGAGTACCCTGTACCGAAATCATCCATCGATATCTTAAAGCCCTTCTCCCTGAGTCTGTTTAAAACCACCTGCATACGCTCCTTGTTGTCATACGAAGCGCTCTCGGTAAGCTCAAAATCTATCAGTGAGTGCTCCACACTATGAGCGTCCACTATATCCGACAGACTGTCAGTAAGCCCCTTGACATAGAGTCTCGATCTTGAAAGATTCACCGAGATCGGACAGACCGGCAATCCCCTTTTCTTCCAGTCTGCCATGGCACTGCACACCTTTTCGAGAACTATATCGTCTATCTTGCCTATGGAGCCGTCCGCTTCAAGGAAGGGCACAAACCTTCCGGGAGGAAGAATCTCCTTTCCCTTGTATCTCCACCTGATAAGCGCCTCGGCGCCCTTGAGCTTCTCTGTATTGATATCAACCTTAGGCTGGAGATACACCTCGAACTCATCGTTCTGTATGGCCTTGTCAAGATAGGCCTTGATGTAATTACTCCAGACCATGTCATCATGCATCTTTTCGGTATACATGATTATCTCTGTAACATTGTTAGTTGTCCCGAGCTTCTGCGCCATCTTTCCCGCATCTGCCACTCTGTTACCCGCGAACATGGCAAGCTGCATGGGAACTACGCCGCACCTGAAGTATATCCTGTAGTCCGGATCATCATCCAGCACCGAAAGCTTCTTGAAGAAGTCCTTCAGTGTACTTTTCATCTCCTCCTCGGGCATATCCCTTATCATCATGGCAAAGTTGTCGTTATGACACCTTGCACTCGAGTACACGAAGTCGGCCTCGTTCATTGCCTGAACTACCCTTTCAAGCAGTCTGTTCGCCACTCTGTGACCGTATACCTCATTCAAAACTCTGAATTCTTTTATATCAAAATGAGCAAAGGCATAATCTTTGATCCCTGCATCCATCGGCATCTCAAGGAAGGGAATCAGATGATTCCAGTTATGGTGTCCGGTGATCGGATCAAAGAAAGCCATGCTGTAGAGAGCTTCCTTCTCCATTCTCGTGACATCATCATTGATCACCACGGTAGCCCTGTCGTCCGTAACCTTCCACTCGTAGAGCAGCCTGAACTTGTCACCGCGGACAAAGGCGCTCATCGCCTGGGGATCATGACTCATCACCATATTGGTGTATTGTCTCTTGGCATCATCCTCGGCTTCTATATCAAGGAAAAGCTTCTTGATCGTATCCTTGTTTACAACAAAATCATTATCAACCTCAACAGAGTAATAAAACGCTCCGTTGAGCACCATTGATTTAAGCCCTGTTGGATAGTCTACCCTTTCGTCATCCGGTCTGAATTCAACACCTATTACCTTTTTCTCAAGCGAATTCAGATAGAATACTCCCGGATAATCATAGGTTCCGAAGGCGCTGGCATATTTGCTGACAGCATCACAAGAGCCTTCCCTCAGAAAGGAAGCGATCATGTCATCATCTGCGTCAACATAATAAAGGATTCTCTTCGGTTTGTAGGATTGAGTCCACTTTTTTATAAACATATATGATACCTTTTATCTTATATCAGTGCTGTCGAGAAGTATCTCTCCGCTCTGTCGGGAAGAACGGTGGCGATCACCTTGTCACTGCCGTACTTCTCGGCCATGCGCATGGCAGTCCACACATTGGCTCCTGCACTTGTCCCGACAAGCAAGCCCTGTACCTTAGCTAAGCTTCTCGCAGTATTTATCGCATCATCGTCCGTTACCTCAACTATATCAGTGATTATCGATGTGTCCAGGATGTCGGGTATGAAGCCGTCGCCTATTCCCTGTATCTGATGAAGCCCCGGCTCATCTCCGAGAAGCGCCGACACATTCTTGGGCTCGACTGCCACGATCTTAGTGTCGGGATTCTGCTCGAGAAGATACTTCGCAACGCCCTGAAGCGTACCGCCCGAGCCTATGCCCGATACATAGACATCTATCTTTTTCCCGAGCTGCTCACACAGCTCCACTGCCGTTGTCCTGTAATGTATATCCGGGTTGGCCGGATTCTTGAACTGCTGCGGTACGAAATAGTCATCAGACTGAGAAGCTATCCTCTCCGCCTCGGTTACCGCACCGTCCACGCTAAGCTCCTGAGGTGTAAGTACAAGCTCCGCACCCAAGGCCTTGATTATCTTCTTTCTCTCCTCAGACATATTCTCAGGCATGACTATGATAACCTTATAGCCTTTTCTCACACCGCAGAGCGCAAGCCCTATGCCCGTGTTTCCGCTGGTGGGCTCGATTATGGTCATTCCGGGCTTAAGCCTTCCGTCCTTCTCGGCAGCCTCGATCATATTTTTTGCTATCCTGTCCTTTATGCTCCCGCCCGGGTTTAGGAACTCGGCTTTCGCAAATATATTGAGTCCCGTACTCTCCTTTAAAGAGATGAGCGGCGTATTGCCTATAAGGTCTATGACATTTGAGTAATACATTGTTTGTTCCCTTCTGTTTATGGTTATAATTATCTTTGTATGGTAACACTTTTTATATTTATTAGCAAGCATAAAGAAACAGACAGAGGGATGACCTCTCCCCCTGTCTGTTTCTTTACGCTATAAGCTACTTAGATACATAAGCCTTCGCTGTTGTGCCCGGAGCGCTGCCGCCCTTCTTCACAAGCTTTACGGAAACTGCCTCTATCCTCTTACCAAGAGCAGTACCCGATGCTGCACCGTTCTTGGCCCATCCGAGCCATCCGTAGCTCTGTGCATAGGTGCGGTAGTACACATCATAGTGCTCTGCCATCTTCTTGGTAAGCTTTACCTTGAGTCCCTCAAGTCTCTTGCTCTTGCCGAGAGTTCCGGAAACCGCAAGGTTTGACTTCCATCCCTGCCAGCCTGCTCCCTGAACATAAGAGCTGTAAACTACGCTTCCTTCATAATCCTGCTTTGTAAGCTTTATCTGGATAGCCTCGATACGCTTTGAGAGACCGAGTGTACCCGATACGGTACCATCCTTTACTATAGGAGTCCAGCCGAAGGACTGAACATAGGTAGCATATCCGATATCTACCTTTGAGGTTGTATCCTTTACTATCTTGAAGGTCTTCTTAGCTGTTCCGATATAATCACCCTTACCGGTAACAGTCACGGTAGCGGTTCCTACCTCCTTGTTGTCTGCATACTCAACAGTAAAGTCCTTGTCCTTCTTAAGGACTGCACCGCCTGCGGTCACAGCCACGAGCGGAGTGATATAGTTGCCGTTATAGGTCTGATCCTGGATAGTCATGATCATACCGGTCTTCATTCTTACCTTATAGCTGTTTATATAATTTACAACCTTGGACTTCTTGTCACTTACGGAACCCTCTTCATCGGAGAAGAGCTTGTAGGTGATAAGACTTGTTGCCTTAGTAGCGCTTATACTTGCCTTGCCCGCGTCATTCCCTGAAGCAACAACCTCGAACTTTACACCGTACTTGCCGAGTATCTCGGTTATATCCGATGAAGGGATAGGCTCTCCGTCCTGTGTGCAGCTTGCTACACCGCTTACGGCATCATAGGATAACTGTGTGATCAGCTTTGCATCAAGCTTTGTAAACTTGACCACCTGTATAAACCATGCCTTGTCGGAACCTACTCTGCTCGCGAAGACATAATTGCTTCCGTTTCTGAATACGAACTCACCGCAGTAATCGGATACCTTCGCTGTAGCTCCGTTCTTGAAAGTAAAGACGCCCGACAATCCGGCAAGCTTGACCGGATCTGCGGTAGTAGCACCGCTCATATAGCCGTAGAAGCTTAAGATCATCTCCGGAACTCCGTCCTCATTGAAATCATTCAATCCGAAATACATCTGGTCAAATGTTCCTGTGCCGCCGTACATCTTGCTTACATACGAGGTCTTCCACGTTGCGGCTGCAGCCTTGGAATCAAGTCCCGGCACAAAAGCAACCGAAAGACACATAACAAGTGCAAGCACCATAGCCAACAGTTTCTTCTTCATCTTGGTTTATCCTCCCTTGATATAATTAATAAAAACGATTATTTTTATACAGCATATCCATAAAAATGTCAATGCCGGACGGCATGAAGTTTAATACTTCTGCTTATCCGGCATCTTGCTGTGTATCTCACGGAATTTATCAAAGTTTTGTATAAAC
Organism: uncultured Eubacteriales bacterium; assembly: GCA_900321145.1. Classification (GTDB taxonomy): domain Bacteria; phylum Bacillota; class Clostridia; order Lachnospirales; family Lachnospiraceae; genus Coprococcus_C. The sequence goes on from ONVB01000189.1 coordinate 4,214, forward strand.
AGTCTTACGACTGCCGGATCGAAGCTCTTTCCCGACTGTCTGACTATCTCGTCATGAGCATCCTCCAAAGACCAGCCCTTCTTGTACGAGCGGTTCGCGGTCAGCGCGTCAAATACATCACATACGGAGATGAGTCTGCTTATATAAGCTATCTCCTCGCCCTTCATACCGAGGTATCCCGTGCCGTCCCACTTCTCATGATGCTCCTTCGCCAAGATGCAGGCTGTCTTCATAAGCTCTCCCGGGCACTGCTCAAGCAGCGCCTCACCGTAGAGCACATGACTTTTCATGATCTGATACTCCTCGTCCGTAAGCTTACCGGACTTCTCAAGTATATCCTCGCTTATCATAAGCTTGCCTATGTCATGCGCCATAGCCGCTGTCGCAAGGATCTCAACATATTCCTCATCAAAGCCCGAAGCTCGTCCGAGTACTCTCATATACTCCGCAACTCTCTTGATGTGTTCGCCCGTGAACTTTGACTTGCTCTCCGATATCTCCGAAAGCGCAAATATAAGCCCCTTCTGGTTATCCGACATGGTTGACTGCGTATCTATAGCAGAGTTTATCATCATCGCATTTCTCTGAACTATGAAATAAGCGACGACCGAAAGAGCAAACACGATGAAGATCTGAGGAACCGCATATGCCATCATGCTCTCTTCCACCGACTTTGCGGGATATCCTATGAAGATGTCCCTGTGATTGAACGCAAACACATTTGATGCAAATATACCGCCCGACATAAGAAGCGAAGCGAAAAGCACAAGCGTCTGGTTATAATAAAGCGTCGCCATTATGATCGGAAACAGGACTATAGCATAGGCATGCGTACCGAGGACCGTGATAAGCACGGTGGCGATAATCGACACGCAGGTCACCACTATGACCCTGATATAGTGCTTTGTGTCAAGCTTAAAGATATTGATGAGCACCGACGGGATAAGCGCGGCGAAGGCACAGCCTGAGAATGCGATAAGAAGCACCTTCGCATCCATTTTGGAAATATACATGCAAAGAAGCATGGCGACAATCAGTATGACCGCTATAAGTCGCGTACTCCTCGCCGCAATAAGGTTGATTCTTCTTAAGTTGTCACGCTCAAGCTTCTCTTTCAACTTTACATATCTCCGATGTCTATAACTGTACCATCCTTCCAGATTCTCTCAAGATCGTAAAAGCCTCTCGACTCCTCCGAAAAGATATGCACTATTATATCATAATAGTCAAGTAAAAGCCACCCACCATTTGCAGTTCCCTCGCGATGCTTCATCGGGACCTCAAGCAGCTTTTCCTCCACACTGTCACAGAGCGCTTTAAGCTGGTTCTCATTGCTTCCGTCACATATTATAAAATAATCGGCAAGCGTCGTAATGCCGCTTACCTTTATCACCTTTATATCCCTTGCCTTCCTGTCCTCTAAGGCAGCCACCGCAAGCTTTACCTTGTCTATAGCCTCCATATACATTTCCTCCTTTATAATATGTATCGGCATGATTACTTCGTAATCCTGCCCAAACGGTCGGTGCGATGCAAATTATGACTTCGTCATAATCGCACCTCCCTCGAAGAATCTTATTTTTTTGTATAGTATTCCAGCGTTTTCTTAGTACTGTCATCCATATCCGCACCCGATTCCTCAAGGTATGATATGGTATTCTTCAATATCAGCACCACAGCCTTGTCCAAGTCTGTAAATGCAAGCTTTCTTATCTTATCGAGCTTGGGCACCGGTTTACGGTTCGGCTCTATATAGTCCGCCACGAAGATGATCTTGTCGAGCAGGCTCATGCCGGGCTTACCCGTAGTATGCCACTTTATGGCCGAGAGTATCTCCTCGTCCTCAACCTCATACTTCTCCCTCGCATACCACGCGCCGAGCTTTGCATGAAGCATATCCGGATTTTTCTCCTCATAGGCACTTATTTCCAGTCCATGCTTCCTTGCCTTCTCAAGCTTCTCCTTCTGTGAGAGTCCCTTTGCGCAGTCATGCAGCAATCCTGCCGTGCGCGCCTTCTCTACATCGGCCCCATGAACAAATGCCATGCAGGCTGCCGTATACTCCACACCTAATGAGTGTATATATCTCTTCTCGCTTATCTTGGTTTTAAGCCTTTCGGCCATCTTTTCCCTATTCATAAGATCACCTGTAAAGTCCGTTTTCCGTAATCACATCATACACACCGGCAGGCAGCAGATCTCCGGGATCCTCGCCGCGCTCTATCATGGAACGTATCCCGGTCGAGGATACCTCCACCTCGTCAAAATCAAGTATCTCTATCTTGTCAAGCCCCGTCTTTTCCACTATCCCGGCTCTCTTTTTCTCGAGCTCAAAAGCAGAGCTTTCCCGTGATGCGACCAATACGGTAGACAGTTTCAGTATCTCCTCATATCTTACCCAATTATCGAAATAAAAAAGCGAATCGGCGCCTATGATAAAATATATCTTAAGCTTCCGGTTTATGCTTTTTAACTCATTCAGAGTGTCAACCGTGAGCGTATAGCCACCCCTTTTCAACTCGATATCCGATATATCAAAGAGCGGTTCACCCTTTATCGCAGCCGCAAGCATCTTAAGTCTTAATTCTCCCGATACCACTCCGCGGCCGTCCTTATAGTAAGTCTTGGCATTTGGCAGAAAGATCAGCTTCTCTATATCCTTCTTCTGCCTTAAGGCACACTCCGCCATGGCCATATGGCCCTTGTGCACCGGGTTAAATGT
>ONVB01000051.1 GCA_900321145.1 uncultured Eubacteriales bacterium
GGTACGACGCGGTATACGGATACGGATCTGCCGTACAGTCAGACTTATGAGGATATGATCAAAACCGACCGGTACTATGAGAAGGTGCGGTTTTGGCAGGCTGAGTATGAGAGGTACATCGGCAGAGGCAGGATAACGCAGGAAGGGATAGACTTCTACCGGCGGCGTATAGAGGAGGAGAGGGCGGCAGCAGAGCGCACCAAGGAGTTCATGAGGGAGATAGATGCTGCTGCCGCAGCGAGGCTTAAGAAGCAGGGGTACAGTTTCAGAGAGAGTGAGGATCCGGGAGGATAAGATGCGTCGCTACGCTCAGAATGACACTGGAGTTTTGGAATGACACGAAAAGGGAAGGAGGCATGATCATATGCAGGGACGGAAGGAAGTTGACAGAGGTTATGAGAGAAGGATAGCCAACCGGCTTAAGGCTGAGCCGAAGGTGGTCAGGGACTACATGCGGAGTATATCTGCGCTTACTGCTACGACTCGGCACAGCTACCTGGGATATGTGTCGAACTTCATTGCTTTTTTAGAGGAGAACAATGGCATATCCGGTGCGAACTACAAAGGCTTTGCGGACATAAAGAAGCTTGACATAGACGCATATATGGAATCGATAAAGTATAACGCAAAGACCGGTGAAGAAGCCTCGGCCAGTATCAGAAATGCGAAGCTTTCCGCAGTGAACAGCTTCTTTGAGTTCCTGATCGACAACGAGATCATAACCAAGAACCCCTGCGCTGCGGTGAAGAAGGTGAAGGAGCATAAGGAAAAGTCGGTCACATATCTTACGAAGGATGAGGTCGACGGGATCAAGAAGGCAATCCTTGATACGCCGAGAAGGGGAGGAAACTTCTGTGATCCGTGGCGGTTTCGGGATTATGCCATATTTGTGCTCGGGTGTACTACCGGTTTAAGGAACGCGGCCATAAGGGAGATAAATGTAGAGGATCTTGACTTAGAGAACAGACAGGTTACGGTGACGGAGAAGAACAATACGACCAAGGTTGTGTACTTAAGCGGTGAGACCTGCGATGCGCTCGAACAGTGGCTTACGGAACGAAAGAAGATCCTTAAGAGAAAGAATGCAAGATGCGATGCAGTGTTCGTATCATCACAGCTTAAGAGAATCTCTGCTGTTGCTTTAGGTGATGTACTTAAGAAGTACGCCGGGGTAAATGGAAAGCACATCACCCCTCACAAGATGCGTTCGACCTGCGCCATGAATCTGTACGAGGCGACAGGGGACATATACATGGTCGCTCAGCAGCTTGGCCACAAGAGCATACGAAATACTCAGATATACGCGAAGGCAACGAAGGAGCAGATGCGTAACACGGCGAACCTTATGGACAGGATATACTCAAAGTAGCAAAATTATTAGAGAATCCTTGACAATGTAAAAACAAAAGTGCTAAAATAGATGATATTTACGAGGAAACAAGGAGGCGACGGTCATCATGTTGAAGAACAGAAAGGAGCTGGATGATTATCTGGCAGTACAGATAAAGAGTCTGAGCAAGAAGCAGGGCAGGGATACCATGAAAGCACTGGTGGCGTCGCACAACATGGACAGGGAACTTGCCACGGACATAGTGACCATGAACCGGTTCCCTGAGGAGCTCGATACATTTGACTGCTTTTGTGTGCTTGAGACGCTGAACAGAGCGCAGATAAGCAGGTTCTTTACGGAAGCGGAGATCAAGCGCTATTCCGGTGAAAAGTATGAGGCTGACACAGTGATCAAGGAGCTTAAGTTCGATGTGGTCAGGATATCGGATGATCAGTACATAGGAAGGTACAGTGCAAAGGAACTTATGCAGCTCAGGAAGAACAGCCTGATCAACTATAATGCGAATACCCAGAGAGCGCTTTCCTACTCTATGAAGGGCGGGCAGGAGGTCTTAAGGATAGCCATAAACAGGACCGCTGTGTCACAGATCGTTGAATCGCTTAGGAAACAGCTGTTCATACCGAACACGATAACACTTAATATCAACGATGAAAATGATGCTGATTTCGAGTATACAAAGAAGGGTGAACTGGTGATACACGATCCCAAACCGCTTGACATACTCGACGGGTTCCACCGCTATCTTGCTTTGGCGCAGCTTTACGATGAGGATAACAGCTTTGATTATGATATAGAACTGAGGATAGTGAACTTCTCGGAGGAAAGAGCAAAGCAGTTCATATATCAGGAAGACCAGAAGACCAAGATGCCGAGGGTCACGTCAAATGCGTATGATCAGAATGACCTTAACAACATCCTCTGCGGCAGACTCAATACCGACACTTCATTTGCCGGAGAGATAACCGTGAACGGAAAGGTCAACGCCGGTATATTTGCGGCTGCGCTGAACATTTTCGATATAAAGTCAAGAGCGGACATCAAGCCGCTGCTGACTAAGTTCAAGAGATATTTCGAAGAGATAATGGATGAAGAGCCGGATATCATAGAACACAAATGGAACAACTATGAGATACAGTGCCTTGTGTGGGGCGTAAGCAGAGACCTGCAAGTGTCCGAGCTGTTGAGGATGCTTGAGTTCCACAGGGATACTCCGGCGGAAGTGAAGAAGAGATACTCGAAGACCTGGAAGCTTACCAAGAAAGATCAAAAGGTATTAGAGGAGGTGCGTGAGAGTGTATAACGAAGAGCAAAAAAGAAGGTATATAGCAGAAAATCCTGCTGCCGAGCAGTGGTTTGAGAATGCGGAAGAGTATGAGGAGGCAAACGGCAGGGATCTGTATGACTTTACAACGCCCATGATACTTGAGATGTACAAGATGTTCATGACTTCGAGCATAGACCGGCTGGCTATGGCGAACAGCGTCTTCTCAAGGTATGCGGACTGGGCTTTGACAAACACGCTGATCAGGGACGGACAGAACCATTTCAACGAGATAACGGTTCCGATCCTCAGCAACTGCATAGACAGGAAGGCGACTGCCCTGATCACAAGAGAAGAGCTGGCTCATCAGGTGAGCAGGCTGCACAACGGCCTGGACAAGTATGTCTTCTGGGCTTTGTTCGAAGGCCTTAAGGGAAATGAGTTTTGCGAGATAACAAGTCTCAGATGGGAAGATATAGATGTAAAGAACAAGACTGCGAAGCTCTGCACCGGGCGTACCGTGAAAGTGAGCGACGAGTTTATAGCAGCGGCAGAGATGTCGAGGAATGAAGACACTTATCATGCCTATACCGAGAATTCCGAGGACGGTGCAGCAACGCGAGTGGTGGAACCGGAACGTCCGATGACAGGTGATGTATGGAAGATACCCGTGAAAAAGAATGTAGCGAATACCTCCTACTCCAGGGGAAAGCAGTGCTATAAGATCATAGTCAGATGCATAAATTACCTCGGATACCCGAGAGGATACTTCTCGGCAAAGTATCTGTGGGACAGCGGAGTCATGGATTATATATACAGACTTGCCGAGGAGCATGGCATAAAGCCGCTGGATGTGATGTATAAGCACATCGATGAGCTTCATGCACAGTATAACTTCATCCCTCAGATGAGAAACAGCTACAAGCTGAAATACATAAAGTATTTTGAGTAAGCGAGATCAAACCCGCAGTGTGGCAGGTGACGAGCCTGTCGGCTGCGGGTTATTTATATAAAATAGCGAAAATAGAAATTTATTATTGACAAAGTATCTCCTCGGTGCTATATTTGAGCCATGGGTTACGGCGACGTCTAAGATCAGGCGGCGCGGGGCGCAAATAAGCGAAAGGAGAAATGGTACAATTAAAGAGAGAAATGGGAAAGGGATGAA
>ONVB01000190.1 GCA_900321145.1 uncultured Eubacteriales bacterium
CCTGTCAGGTAACGGAACTCGTCATAAAGCGACTCGTCTATGGCATCGGCTGTTTCAACAAGAGCCACGGTAAACCATCCGAGTGCCCTGAGCCAGTAATTTGCACTGCACCCGGTTTCCGGATCCGCCCAGTACATCTCCCTGCTCTCATCATAGCCATGATAGTAAAGCCCTGTATCGGAATTTTTCATCAGTCTTTCGACATTTTTGAACTGAGCAATGGAATCGGCACAGCCGCTCATCTTGTTGAAGCGGGTCTCATATCTCATATAGAAGGGCTGAGCCATGTAAAGACCGTCAAGCCATACCTGATAGGGATATATCTTCTTGTGCCAGAAGTTGCCTTCATTGGTTCTCGGCTGGCCGTCAAGCTGTGTCCTTACCAAGTCCATAGCTTTCTTATATCTCTCGTCACCCGTCTTGTCGTAGAGATAAAACAGGTTTCTTGCGGCATTTACATTGTCTAAGTTATATTCCTCGACTTCGTAAGTCTTTATGTTACCGTTCTCCTCCACAAAGTAGTTTACGAAATCCTTTGCGAAATCAAGATATCTGTCGTTGCCCGTCATCTCGTGGAGAGAAAGCACAGCCGTGATCATGCAGCCGTCTATATAGTTCCACTTGTTCGGTGTGCCATAGAGTATCTTCTCTTTGTTCCACATGGGAGTCTCTGCAGTAGAATTGTTGAGCAGATACTCGATATATGCTTCTATTTTTTTGTTTACATTGTTGTCTGTCATATACAATCCTCTCTTTTTTAGATCCTTCGTCGCCTAAGCTCCTCATGATGACACGGTTGGTTCAATCACTCGGATGGCAGGGTTATCTGTATTTCATCTCTATGCTCTCTATAAACTCCCTTGCCATCACAGCATTTTCCGGGGTTGTGTTCTCAAGTGTCGCCTGGATGTAGGGCTTCTTCTTTACTGCGAATTCAACTATCTGCTCATAGTTCATCTCGCCGAAGCCACATCCGAGACACTTCATCTCGCCGTCTTCAAGTATATAATCCTTCAGGTGGATAATAGCTATATCCGGTCCGAGAAGCTCTATCGCTTCCTTGATCACCTCATCCCTTCTGTCAAGATTATCGGGATGAAGCAGGTTCACCGGATCAAAAATGATCTGAAGATTGGGCGAATCGACCCTGTCGAGCACCTCTCTTGCTCTCTCAGGATTCCATACTATATGCTTATATACAGGCTCTATGGCCAGTATAACGCCGGATTTTTCCGCATACTCAACCACCGGCTTTACCCGTTCTATGAACAGTTCAAGAGCTTCTTTGCTGTGGTTTGCCTCCTTATCGTAGGCGTATGCTTCGTTAGGCGCTCCCGTCTCTGTTCCTACCACGCTGCAGCCAAGCAGCGAAGCGAACCTTAAGTGCGCCTTGTATTTATATACTATCTCATCAAGCTTGTCCCTGTCAGGATGTGCAAGATTGAGGTAATTTCCCAAAACAGCTATATCAAGTCCGGCCTGTTCAAAGGTATGCCTTAGGTACATCGCATACCCCGGAGTCAGCGCATCCGCACTGCTTACCAGGCCTTCTATCTTCGACAGTGCAAGGTGAACACAGCTAAAGCCCTGACCTTTTACTGTTTTTAATCTTTCATTTAATTCAAGCTTCGCGGAATCGTGAAGCCTAAGTCCGATCTGCATATTTGTTTCCTCTTTTTATAAGATTCTTCGCTCAGAATGACACACTATTTTTTGACGCAGTCGTGCAACACCGACTACTGCATTAGTCATTTTGTCTTACTCGTTAGTCTGGGCATCGGGGTAATCCTGAACAGGAATATACTTTTCAAACACGTGATTATAGTATATTCCGAGCAGATATGTGATGATACCCATACCCACAAAGAGCGTTATTACATTTACAACAAGTGTTGTGAATATATTCGCAAGGACAACTCCGGCGAACACACAGAATATAAGAAATGTATCTTTGAGATTCGTAAATGCAACAAGGATCGAGAACCTGATCGTATCCTTTATGCTGTTTACGAACTTTGACTGAATAGCAAATACATACATCAGGGATATCACATAGAAGATACCCACTGCTATTACAACCGCCCAGCAGAGCTTTGCGCCCGGGATCTGAACATTGTTCCAGAAGATAAGTCCGAGTATGATAAGCGCACCCACCACAAGGTAGATAAGCCAGATGAGCGTTGCCTGCTTAAAGTTCTCCTTAAAGCTCTTGAAGAAGTTCACCGTCGGGTAACCCTCGTCCTTCTTAAGCTTCATGGAGCTGTAGATAAGCGCTGTAGTCGATGCACCTATCGTAACAACAGGCAAGGAGCAGATAAGCCATAGTATATTCAGCCACCATATATTTCCCAACCATATGAAAAATCTTATGACCGGATTATCCGGACTGAACATACCTTTCATCTTATCTGCTCCTTATCCTTATTTTTTATACAATTATGTTATGGAATTATTAACCCTTTACACCGCCTGCCGCGATACCGTCTATAAACTGCTTCTGCGCAAGGAAGAATACAATTATGTTCGGCATGATCGAGATAAGTGATGTAGCAAGCACTCTGTTCCAATCAAAGCCCGCATCACTGTCCATGGAAAGCTTTACGAAGATCGTGGCCGGATACTTCGCCGGTGTATTTACGTAAAGCAGAGGTCCGAGGAAGTCGTTTGACGACCACATGAACTTGAACAGTGCACAAGACACGATGGCCGGCATGATCATAGGAACTATGATCTTGACCAGGGTCTGCATGGAGTTACATCCGTCTATCTTCGCTGCTTCCTCCATCTCCTTAGGCACACCTCTTAAGAACTGGATGAGCATGAAGATAAAGTAAGTCTCTGTTGCGAACATCGTAGGTACGATGAGCGGAAGATAAAGCTTTGAGCCTACCCAACCGAACTTGTTGAAAAGCATGTACTGCGGTACATTTAACACAACCTGCGGAAGGAAAAGCATAGCCATCATAAGTGCGAAGAGGATGTTTCTTCCCTTGAACTTAAATCTTGCAAAACCGTATGCCGTAAGTACCGAGGAGATAACCGTGAAGATAACCTCCGGGATTACGTATGAATATGTGTTGAGCATCGCCTTCCAGATATTGATGCTGCCCGCTACCGACTTCATGGCATTCTTGTAACCATCAAATGTAGACTTGATCGGTATGGGGTTCATGGAGGAGAATATCTCACTGTTGTTCTTAAATGTTGCACCCACCATCCAGACAAGCGGATATATCATGATAAGTCCGACTACGATCAGTACCAGATAGCGTAAAAAGGTGCTTATGAATCGTCTTGCGGCGAGATTCTTGTTGGCAGCTTTAAGCTCCTCCGACTCTCTCGCACGGAAAGCAGGAGTTCTCTCTACGAGAGTGTTCTGCTCTTCATTTGCTTTTTTCAAATCATTATTCATAGCCATATTTTCTACCTGCCTTCTTCATCGTCTGCATAATATACCCAATGCTTCTGGCTCCAGAATGAGATAAGAGTAAAGATCATAAGTATCACGAAGAGTACCCATGCCTGTGCACTTGCCTTACCCATATCATAACCGACGAATGCATTGTTGTAGATAAGAAGTGACATAAGCGTTGTCGAGCCTAAAGGACCACCCTTGGTGATGATAAACGGTCCGTTGAACTCCTGGAACGCCTGAACTAACTGTGTAACAAGGTTATAGAAGATAACCGGTGTGATAAGGGGAACAGTGATAGTGAAGAACTGCCTCCACTTGCTCGCACCGTCTATCGACGCAGCCTCGTACAGGTCTTGTGGTATACCCTTTAGGGCTGCCAAGAATACGACCATGGCCGAACCAAACTGCCATACTCTTAAGACTGATATCATGAACAGGGCCCAGTTGGGATCGGACATGAAATGCGGTGCATCTATGCCTATAAGCGCGAATCCCGATCTGATAAGGCCGTTGTCCGAGAAAAGTGCCTTCCAGAGAACCGCTATGGCTACCGAACCTCCTAAGATAGAGGGTATGTAGTAAGCTGTTCTGAATATGCCGACACCCTTGATCTTGAAATTCAGGATATACGCTATGAAGAGCGCGAACACAAGCTTTAAGGGTACTGTCATAAAGGCATATTTGAAGGTTACTATAAGTGCTCTTCTCTCAGCCGGAACTGTGAATACGTTCTTGTAGTTCTCAAGTGTGAACTTGGTCATCCCCTTGAACAGGTTGTAATCCGTGAAGCTGTAGTACAGCGAAGACAAAAACGGATACAGCTTGAATACGAGGAAGCCTATGAGCCACGGAACTATAAAGAGAAAGCCTATATTCTTCTTTGCAAATTTCTTTACGCCGGTCATAAAACTCTCCTTCTTTTTAATAAGCCCGGTGAGAAAACTCTCCCTCACCGGGCCTTATTTAAAGGTTTTTTGTGAACAAGGTTTTTTAATTACTGTGCGAGCGCTGCGTTGAATGCATTGAAGAGCTCAGCTGCTGCTGCGTCTACATCATATGCACTTCCGCCTGCATCCATTCCATATGAGAACTGCTCGAATACGAGTGTGTAAGCACCTGTGTCACCCTTAAGTGTTGAGTCATCGAACTTAGGATTCCAGTAGAGAGGATCTGAGCTCATAACTGCCTCGTGAGCCTCTGCAGAGATAGGATCGATAGCACCTTCTGCTACAAGTGTGTCATAAGCTACCTTTGACTCCGGGATACCTCTCTCGTTAGCCATGATCTTGACACCCTCAGGATCATTTAACATGTAGTTGAGAAGCATAGCTGCTTCCTTAGGATTAGCGGTACCTGCCTTGATAGAGAACATAAGTGATACCTTCTTGTATGACTTAAGCTCAGGGAATACATTTCCTACTACAAGGTCTCCGGCATTGTCGCCCAATGCTGAAAGGTACTTCTTCGGTGATGAATCCCACTCGAAGATACCTGCGTACTCACCGTTGATGAAGCGCTGTGACTTATCCATAGAATCTGCGCCCTCACCGTCAAGGTAAGCGATGGTCGGTATTACATGAAGGTCCTCAAGCTCCTTGATGAAGTTAAGTCCTTCCTTTATATCGTCCTGTGTAACTGTAAGTGTGTTGTTCTCGTCGATGATCGGCTTGCCTGTCTTAGCCTGTAAGTAGAATGTCATAAGGATCGCACGATCATACTCGCCTACAACGAGCGGATAGTAGTTATCGCCAAGCTTCTCCTTGAATACCGCGCCGGCATCCTTAAGCTCCTGAAGATTGGTAGGAGTTGCCAGGCCTGCCTTCTCAAAGGTAGCCTTGTTCCAGTAGAAGGTACGTCCTGTAAGTGAAACCGGGATACCTGCGATGCCGCCCTTTGAATCCTTAACCGTATCGAGAACATCTGCTGAATACTGTGAAAGATCAAGTACATCCGATACAGTATTAAGGTCAAGATATGTTGTTCCTTCTGCGTCATACTTTCCGATCCAGTCGAAGTTGGTCTGCTGGATATCAGGGTTGTTGTTTGAGAGATACTCAGCTGCCTTAGCTGTCTCCCAGTCTGCCCATGCACCGAAGTTTACGCTTACGTCAATGCCGGGATACTTAGCCTTAAATGCATCAACTGCCGCCTGAGTAGCCTCGTGTCTTGAGTCGCCGCCCCACCAGTCCATGGTGAGTGTGCAGCTCGCATAATCGCTTGAGCTGTCATTTCCGCCTGCTGCTTCGGTTGTGTCTGCACCGCCTGCTGCCTCAGTGGTAGCCGGAGCTGCTGTTGTCGTTGTGTCCTTGTTAGCTGCTGCTGTAGTTGTTTCTTCCTTCTTGCTGCCGCATCCCGTAAGAGCCATAGATGCGATAAGTGCAGTTGCGAGAACTGCTGATAAAGCCTTTTTTCTCATTTAAGATTTCCTCCTGATAAATGTCCTTTTCTTAAGGTTATTGCAGTCCTTTTCTTCACGCTCGGACTGCATGTAAGCGTTTACACACTGACTGATTAAAAAATAACTTATTTTGAACATTATTTCTACATAAAAATCTACTTTCTTATGCAAATAGTACAGATTTTTTGTCATTTACCGATTGAAAATTGGCATTTTATAGGATATACTGTCTAAATACAAGTTATAGTAAGCGATGGATATAAACATACAAGTTCGATGACTCCGGTGAATCCGGTACTAAATTCCGTCCTAAAGAGAGGAGATCCCATGCGAGTTTCAGACATGGATATAGACAGGATATATATTGACAGCGCAGTCAGGACAGACGCCTATCATATGACAGAGAATCATTTTCACTATTACTACGAGCTTTATTATGTACGTCACGGCAAGGTAAAGTTCTTTGTAGACAACTCTTATTTTGTTTTGGAGAGCGGTGACTTCATCATGATACCGCCGAACAAGATCCACTATGCGGCTTACCTGTCCAACTGCACGAGAATAAACATATACTTCCGATATGAAGACCTGTGCGATGTAGGAAAGCCGTTTATACACGACCTTGAAGACCGTTTTTTAAGGGTCGAGGTAATCTCCGTTCCGAGAACCTACCGCGACCTCATACATCATATCCTCGACACCATGCTCACCGAGGACAATATAGATGACGCCTCTACAAAGACCATGATGGTCCTTCTGTTAAGACAGCTTCTGCTGAACTTCAACCGGTACTGCATATTCCATACCGATCCCGAGGGCGCCAACAAGGACGAAGCCATACTTTCGGCTGTTCAGTATATAAGCAAGAATTATCACTCGAATATCACTTTAGATGAGCTTGCCGGCATGGCCAACTTAAGCCCGAGCTACTTCTCAAGAAAGTTCAGGGCGATCACCGGAAGCGGCATGAAAGAGTACCTTACCTACGTGCGCCTTTCCCACGCTCAGACGGAACTGCTGACCACGAACAACAGCATAACAGATATAGCCATAAACTGCGGCTTCTCGGACAGCAATTACTTCAAGGATGCATTTAAAAAAGTCCACGGCATGTCGCCGCGGACTTACAGGAATTCCAAGATCAAGAATTATCTTATGGGAAATGACGGATAGTAAGCTCTGTACATGGGCACTATGAGCACTTCCGCACACCCTCATGCATACGGGCACTATGATCGATCACTTGCACAGGCCATATGCACACCGGTCACCCCGTCTTAATAATAGAAATCTTCTCCCGGAAGCTTTCCTCCGATTGCTTTCGGGTTTTCATCATTTAATATCTTCAAGAATCCTTCAAGGGAGGCCTTCATCTCGCTTCCCTTTTTAAAACTCAGATGACAGCCGGGAAGTGCTTTCTTCGCTACGGCAGCCTTAGCGACTATGCCGTACTTCTCGACAAGAGCCGCTGCCCCGTCCACATCTTCCGAAATGTACTTGACCGATGCTTCATACTCCTTAAGAAATGTCTCTATTGCCTCGGGGTGTTCACTCACAAAAGCTTTCCTTGCAACTATAACTCCCGTCACCTGGTCGCAGCCGTAATTTCCGGCCTGCCATACTTCATTTAAATCTATCGCTATATTAAGGCCCTCGACCTGCGATAATGCCACTGTCACAAAGGGCTGGGGAAGCATGGCTATCGCTTCACTGTCGCTGCTTACATAGGAAAGCGCTTCTGTCGTATCCGCACACCACTGTATCTCTAAGTCCTTGTCGGGATCAAGTCCCGCCTGCTTTAACAGGTATCTTAATGTATATTCCGGAACAGCACCCTGACCGGTTGCGTAAAGCTTCTTTCCCTTTAGATCGTTAAGCTCATGCACCGAGCTTCCTCTCTC
>ONVB01000191.1 GCA_900321145.1 uncultured Eubacteriales bacterium
ATGCATTTTCTCTTAATAAATTGTTGACTTTTATTTGCAATAAAGGTATATTAGCTTTATGTGTAGATTAATTAGGAGGACATTTATATGATAGCAGTAAAGATATCACTCAATTCTATCGATAAGGTTAAGAGCTTTGTAAATGACATAAGCGGTTTCCCCGCCGAGTTCGACCTTGTATCCGGTCGTTATGTCATAGACGCGAAGTCCATTATGGGTATCTTCAGTCTTGACATCTCAAAGCCCATCGACCTTAATATTCACACCGAAGGCGATGACGAGGCCATAATGGCTGCGATCAAGCCCTATCTTGCGGAATAACCTCCGAAAAAATGACCACCGAAAGGTGGTCTTTTTTTACATCAGATAAGTTATCATCCCCGGCCCTAAGTTGTCCGTGGGACGCGCAGTGAATCCGTTCTTGATGTAGAACTCTTCCCTGCCCTTAGCACACATAAGGCAGAGCATCATGGTGGTACCGTCTTCCCTTATGCTCTCGACAAATTCCTTGAGCCTGTTGATCATAACAGTTCCGACTCCCATCCCCTGTACCGAAGGTGACACGACCAGATCCTGTATATAGCATATGACCGCTCCGTCACCGACTATACGCCCCATGCCTATGGGTGTTCCTCTGTCTCCTATAACCTTCACGGTAAAAAGACTCTTCTCTATGGCGGCCCTGGCCTGGTTCTCGGAGAGTCTGCGCCAACCCACGCTCTCCCTTAAGGCCTGGTATTCTTCAACCGTTATATCATTTTCAACCAGCTTTATCATCGGTCACTCAAAGCCTTACGGCTATACCCCTGTCTCTTAAATACTCTTTTAATGTTGATATCTCAAGCTCCTTGTAGTGAAAGAGCGAAGCTGCCAGTGCAGCATCGGCGCCTCCTTCCGTAAGTGCTTCATGAAAATGCTCCATGCTCCCGGCACCACCCGAAGCGATAACCGGTATGTCGACTCTGTCGGAAATGGCTCTTGTAAGCTCGATATCGTATCCGTCCTTAGTGCCGTCGCAATCCATGGAGGTGATAAGCAGCTCGCCGGCTCCGAGCTCACAGGCCTTCACGGCCCACTCCACCGCATCAAGCCCGGTGTCGAGTCTGCCTCCGTGCTTGTACACATTCCAGCCCGAACCGTCCTCTCTTTTCTTTGCGTCTATAGCTACCACTACACACTGACTTCCGAACTTCGCCGCACCGTCACTGATAAGTGACGGATTGTCTATAGCCGCCGAGTTGACGGATACCTTATCGGCACCTTCGCGCAATATGCCTCTCATATCCTCGACGGTCCTGATACCTCCACCCACGGTAAACGGTATGAACACGGTCTCGGCAACTCTCCTGACCATGTCTGTCACTATCTCCCTCGCATCCGATGAAGCGGTGATATCCAAAAAGACAAGCTCATCAGCTCCGGCTTCGCCGTATGCCCTGCCGACCTCTACCGGATCCCCGGCATCTCTTAAGTCCACAAAGTTTATTCCTTTTACAACCCTGCCCGCATGTACATCCAGGCACGGGATTATCCTTTTAGTATGCATATCTCTATACCTTTAAGAAGTTGTCAAGTATCTTCAGTCCTACGTCCGAACTCTTCTCCGGATGAAACTGACACGCAAACACATTTCCCTTTTCCACGGCCGCATGAACCGTCACGCCATACTCGGTAGTCGCCGCCACGGCGTCCGCTTCCTCACAGCTTAAGTAATAAGAATGAACAAAATACACGAAGGCTCCGTTCTTCACTCCCTCAAAAAGCTTTGTTCCGGGGCGGATCGAAAGGTCGTTCCAGCCTATCTGCGGAACCGTAAGTCCGTCCTTTTTAGGGATTCTCAACACATGTCCCTTAAGTATACCCAGTCCTTCAACTCCCGGACTCTCCTCACTGTCCTCAAACAAAAGCTGCAGTCCGAGACATATCCCGAGAAACGGTTTTCCGCTTTCAGCATATTTACATAACACCTTATCCAGGCCATAGCTCTTAAGTCTTCCCATCGCATCACCGAAGCTTCCGACTCCGGGCAGGATAACTCTGTCACTGTTCATAATGACTTCCTCGTCCCTTGTCACAACAGCCTCATGTCCGAGAAAGCTTACGGCCTTTTCAACACTCTTTATATTTCCTGCATCATAATCTATGATAGCTGTCATACTAATCTCCGCCTTGTTCCTTTGCATCCTCTTCCGTAAGGTCAAAGCCCTCTGTGTCATTCTCCAAGACATCCACTCCGTCACTTGGGGCTTCTCCTGTCTCATCACTCTCGCCCGCAGTGCTCGAGTAGGATTTCAGCTTATCCGCATACTCCACACCGTCAAGCGCTATGATGGCATATGCTTCATTCTCGGTAATACCGTAATCCGCCCACAGAACGGAAGTTATCTTCTCACGAACCCCGTTGATGTCCGACACTATACCAAGCTCCACAGCCTCCGCATAGTGTTCGTCATACTTCTCCATACCTCGAAGCAGTGCGTCTAAAGCCTTGTCCTTTCTTCCGAGTACCTTATTGTTCTGATAGGATTCATACAGTCTCTCCACATACATGACCGTATATATCCTGTTCTTTAACTCCTCATCCTTCTTCTTTACTTCTACACCTGACACCTCATCATAAGCCATGCGGTACTTCTGTCTGTTAAAATAGTCCGTTGCCTTTCTTATGACCTGTGAATATGAGAAGGACTTGGTTCCCAATATAACAAATACTCCTATGGCCGCAAATATAACAAATACTATCAATACAACCGGAGTCGGAACCGGCTTTGTATCCTTCTCGGCTTCAAGCTCAGCCTGAAGCTCGGCCTTCTTCTTGGCCTTCTTGTCAGCCTTCTTCTGCTTCTTTGCCCCTTTTTCCTTCTCTTTGACCTCTAAGGCTGCCTTCTTTTCCTCTTCCTTTTCTCCGGACTTGGCTTCCTTCTCGGCCTTTTTCTTTTCCTTGGCTTCGGCCTTCTTTGCTTTCTTCTCCTCAAAGTAGGCCTCTTCCTCTATATCATCCTCATCAGGCTCACCGAAGAGTATCTCCTTGATGGATTTTTTCTCACCCTTCTCGCCTTTTGCCTTCTTCTTTTTTTTCTTTGGCTTTTCCTCGCTGATATCCTCTATATCAGCAAGCGATTCATCCATCTCGCCACCCGCAAGCAGCTCGTCGAGACCATCCTCGCTCTTGGTATAGTTCTCATCGACAGCCTCGCTCGAACCGGCCGGTCCGAACAGCTCGTCAAGGTCTATCTCTCCCCCGCCCTGAGTTCCTTCATCTGCGCCTTCGCCCGAAGCATCCGGCGCCCCATTAAGCTCGGCGGCAAATGCATCAAGATCTATCTCTCCGCCCGCTTCCTCCGGAACTCCCAAAGACTCCTCAGCGGCAGGTGCGGGAGAAACATCTTCAAACTCCTCCATGGCAGATCCCTGCACTTCATCGGCAGCCATATCTTCTGCCGGGGAAGTATCCGCTTTTGACCCCGCCTCGGATTCATCAACCAAAGAATTGATGTTTTCATCCTCCCGGAATTCCTCTAAAGCTTCGGCAAAAACATCATCAGCTTCCTGTCCTTCATTGATAAGGACTTCCTCCTCTGCGGCTCCCGCCTCGGCAATAAGCGCATCGAGATCAAGGTCTTCCTCTTTTGGCTTTGCTTTGGAAGCTTCCTTGATATGGCGTCCCTTATCCTCGGGAACATC
>ONVB01000194.1 GCA_900321145.1 uncultured Eubacteriales bacterium
CCGAAGAATCTTTTTCAGAATCTAAAGTAAATAAACGGATTATAAGCCGCGGAAGCAAGGTTGAGTATGCTCAGCGCAAGCAGTACAAGACTTGCGGCAGCCGCAAGCGGCTTATATACCTTTTTCTTCTCCATAAACTTCTTCACCATGCCCGAAACCGGGAAGGCGAAGACGATTGCCACGGCAAATATGAATATGTTATAACCCGTAAGCTGTCTTAATACCACCGACAGCGAGTGCCTGTCCGCATTAAAGGCCGTAAACATCCTTCCGATGGCAGCAAATGCATCGCCCACTCCTTCTGCCCTGAAGAATACCCATCCGGTGAGGAACACAACCCACACATAAAGGTTCCCGATCACCGACAGTATAACGGACTTTCTGTCCGGGCCGCCGTCCTTCCCGGTCTTATCCGGCGCATTTTTTCCTGCACGCACCATACCTGCCACATCCTCGACTATAAGGAAGAGTCCGTGGAACAAGCCCCAGAGCACAAAGGTCCAGTTGGCGCCGTGCCAGAAGCCGGTCAGGAAGAAGACGATAAGCTTGTTTGCCCAGGTGCGCGCCCTGCCCTTTCTGTTTCCCCCGAGGGGTATATATACATATTCCTTAAACCAGGTCGATAGCGAGATATGCCATCTGCGCCAAAACTCCTTTATCGACCTCGAGCAGTAAGGATGGTTGAAGTTCTCCTTAAATGTAAAGCCGAACATCTTCGCAAGACCTATGGCCATATCCGAGTAGCCCGAGAAATCATAATATATCTGGAAGGCGTAGGATATGGTCCCGAACCAGAGCAAAAGAGCACTGCAGGATGAGGGATCAAGAGCATAAACCGTATCCGCTATGCTTCCCATAGGGTTCGCTATGATAACCTTCTTCGCAAGGCCTTTTGTGAACCTGATCATGCCCTCGACTATCATCTCGGGCGATGCGGCTCCGTTCTTTCCCCTGCTCTTAAGCTGAGCATCTATGTCACCGTACTTTACTATAGGGCCGGCTATAAGCTGCGGGAAAAACGCTATATAAAGCAGGAGCGCCGGAAAGCTCTTCTGACACTGTTGTCTATCCCGGTAGACATCGATCACATAGGACATAGCCTGAAATGTATAGAAGGATATGCCTATAGGAAGGGTGATCTGCGGCACCGGAATCGCCGTCTTAAAGCAGTCATTTATGACCCCAACCACGAAGCCCGCATATTTGAACACGCCGAGCATAAGAAGATTGACCGTGACAGCCGCGATCAGCACAAGCTTTCTTGCTCCCTGCGGCGAAGCTTCGCGCCCGAGCAGTCTTCCGAATGCATAATTATAAAGAGCCGACGCTATCATCAGGATGACATAGACCGGTTCTCCGAAGGCGTAGAACAAAAGGCTCATCAGTATAAGGACCGAATTCTTGTAATGTATGGAAAACGGGAGATAATAAAGCACTATCGAAAGCGGCAGAAAAGCCGTCAAGAATATAATGGATGAGAATACCATCTCTTTAGCCTCCCGTATAGACAGTCGCAGGAATACCTGCACCGCTTAAATGTAGCAAATGCGGCATCTTTTGTCAACAGCAATCCATACCTCTTCCACTCTTACACTCTGCATAATTGCAATCTTGAATTTTTACAGATTTTAGGTTATACTTTATGCATTACATTTCGAGGGAGCAACAGGTTATGGCACAGGTTCTGACATCCGAATTACAAGAGGGAATGATAACCGCTGATGATACTTATTCAGACAGCGGTAAGATGATCGTGCCCAAAGATACGGTTCTGACCAAGAGCCTCATAACCAGGCTTATCAACTTGGGCGTGCTGAATGTCGAGATATCAGACGGCGAGCAGGCCTCCGAAGCCGAAGAGCCCGATGAACCCTTCCAGATGGTCAACGAGGAGCTCTTGAAGAAGCCCGAGTATAAGAAGTTTAAGCGTCGTTACGAAAACCAGGTAAGGGACCTGGAGGACCACTTAAACGATATCGTCACCAAGAACGCTCCCGTCCAGGTAGATGCCATGCTGAACAACACCATGACCATAGTTCACGCCGCGGGTTCACCGCTTTCGGTCATGAGCATGATGGCCACTCTGCAGAACTACGACGATTCCACCTTCCACCACTCGCTGAATGTATCGCTTATCTGCAATATATTTGCCGGCTGGCTCGGTTTCGAGGACAAGGTTGTCGAGCTGCTTACCCTGTGCGGACTCTTCCATGATATCGGAAAGCTGCTTATCCCGCCTGAGATAATAAAGAAGCCCGGCAAGCTCACGGACGAGGAGTTCAAGATAATCAAGACTCATCCTACCTTAGGCTACAATGTGTTAAAGGACAAGAAGATGGATCCCCATATCCAGCTTGCCGCACTGATGCATCACGAGAAGGCCGACGGTTCCGGATATCCTCTCGGATTAACGATAGACAAGATCGACTGGGCCGCGCAGATCGTGACCATAGCCGACATCTACGAGGCTCTGACCGCCAGGCGCGTATACCGCGGACCGATAAACCCCTTCAAGGTCATAAGCATGTTTGAGGAGGACGGACTTAAAAAATACAATCCCGAGTATCTCCTGACCTTCCTCGAGCACGTAGTCAACTCATATATGAACTGCAAAGTCAAGCTTTCGAACGGCGTTGAAGGCGATATAGTATACATCAACAAGGTAAGGCTCTCCAAGCCGATGATCAAGACAAGCGACAACTTCATCGACCTGAGCCGAAGCTCCGATATAAGCATCGAGAGCGTAAGAAGTTAATATATAAAAAAATAAAGGGTGGAGATTTACGTCTCCACCCTTATATTTACCTCTTCCATGGCTTCTTTCTTGAAGTCCTCTATCTTGTCCGGCGTTATGGTCGGAAGCTCATCCATACTCGAAACCCCGAAGCACCTTAAGAAATCCTCCGTGGTACCAAATAAGATCGGTCTTCCCACGGCGTCAAGCCTGCCGACCTCGGTTATGAGATTATACTCGACCAGCTTATTTACGGCATGCACACAAGACACACCTCTTATCGCCTCTATCTCCTGCCTGGTTATAGGCTGCTTGTAGGCTATGATCGAAAGCGTCTCCATCAGGGTATCCGTCAGGCTGTGCTTCTTCGGTATATTTACAAGCCTTGTAAGGACATCATAGTACTCGGGCTTTGTCGAAAGCTGCCATGCATTCTC